>JAUVWC010000068.1 GCA_030604325.1 Candidatus Zixiibacteriota bacterium
CCGGCCCAGCGGTGTCTCGTAGGCTTCTACTCTCAGGACAGACGCGCCGCGCAGCCGGGCCCGATGGCTCACCCCCAGCAGGATCACCCGCTTGATAGGATGGCCTTTGAGGGTGGCGTATGCCTTGCCGGCCACGGGACCGGAGTAGGTATAGCCGGCATGGGGAACAATGAGGGCGATGGGTGGTTCGGGGATGGCCGGTGTGTCGACCGCGAGGAAGCCGTCGACCGTCCTCCTCAGTTCTCCCGGCGAGGCCGGAAACCACATCCCTGCTCCCCGGTAAGACCTGACCTTCCCCTGGTCCTGGGTGCTGTTGTCTTTCTGTCGCATCAAGGCCATGGAATATGTCCCTGGTGTAGGGGTGCAAATGAAAGCACTGCAGGTGATAACAGCAGCGATGAATCCAGGCCAATATTCAACCGCGTGCTTACGAGGATGCATCCCGGTCCTCCTGGCTGATTAGAGGGTTGGAGCACGCTCCAAGTATTAGATTACAAGATAAGCGGCAATTTTTCAGGTGTGTTATAGTTTGCCATTCTTATGGGCACCGCTTTTTAATAAGTACTTCTCAATGGAGGGTCAATGGCATGGAAGAAGAATGCGGCCGCGGTGAGTCCTCGCCGCGCTACGCTGGAATTGCAACCTTCATGCGTGCGCCGCTGGTTCGCGACCCGGCCAAGTTGGATATCGCACTCATTGGTGTACCGTTCGACGGCGGGGTAGAAAACCGGCCCGGCCAGCGTCACGGGCCGCGCGAGATCCGCAATATGTCGAGCTTGATTCGCGCCGTCCATCATGTCACCGGAGTAAATCCGTATGCGCTCTGCCGCGTTGGTGACATGGGCGACGTTGCTATCACCAACGCTTTTGATCTCGAGGCAAGTCATTCCGATATAACGGGGTTTATCGGCAGGGCACACTCCGCCGGCGCGGTGCCACTGTGCGCGGGGGGCGACCATTCGATCAGTCTGCCTATTTTTCGCGCGATTGCCGCGGACAGGCCTGTTGGCATGGTGCATATCGACGCTCACACCGACACCTGTAACGAGGAATTGGGCTCCAGATTCACTCATGGCACACCGTTCCGACGGGCTGTAGAAGAGGGGCTCCTTAATCCTGAACGGACGGTGCAGATCGGCATCCGTGGTGCCCAGGACTCGGAGGAAGGGTTGGCCTTCTCACTTGAATCCGGCATGCGTGTCATCTTCATCGAGGAGTTTACCAGGCTGGGCGCGGAGGCAGTAATAGCTGAGGCTCGGCGTGTGGTGGGGGATGGCCCCACCTATATCTCCTTCGATGTAGACAGCCTCGACCCGGCATTCGCTCCTGGTACGGGGACACCAGAGGTTGGCGGGATGACCACTATCGAGGCGCAGGCGTTGTTGCGGGGCCTAGGTGGTCTTGACCTGATCGGTGGCGATGTAGTCGAGGTATCACCGCCATTCGACCCCTCGGGGAACACCGCGCTCGTCGGTGCCACGATGATGTACGAGATTCTGTGCATCCTGGCCGAAAGCGTCGTCCGGCGAAAGAAGTCGAACGGGAAGGCCACCAAATAGGCACATGAAGTCATCGGGCGCGGTCGATTCGATAGGGAAGGTCGTTGGTTTGTCAGCGTACCAACACTGAGAGACGGACTTAGACCATATGGGGATCAGAGACCGGGAACCAGGACCGCCCGCTTCAGGAGTTTCCCCTCGTGGGCTAAGTCGAATACCTCGTTTATCTCATCGAGAGGGTATTTCTCGATGAAGGGTTTCACAGCAATCCGGCCGGTGGCAATCCATTCGAGGACTTCCGGGTAGAGGGTGGGGTCGGAGCCCCAGTTGCCTCTTGCGGTGGCGTCGAAGGCCATCAGGTTGCTGAGTCGGAGCTCGAGCCTGTCCATAGTGAACCCTATAACAGCCAGATTCGCGCCGAAGCCGATGAGGGAGAAGGCCAGTTCCTGGCCCGCTTTCACTCCCGAGGTCTCGAAGATCTTCCACAGGTGTTTCGGCGCACCTATTTCGGCAGCAGCTTCCTTCACCCTGGCACGAACCTCTTTTACTTCGAGGCCCGAGACGTCGATCGTCACATCGGCCCCGTGAGCCTCGGCCTGTTCCAGTTTCTGTGCGTAGATATCGAGAGCTATTACTCTGGCCCCGACAGCGGCGGCTATCTGGACACCGTGGATGCCGATCCCTCCGGTGCCGACGAAGATGGCCAGGTCACCTTGCTGGAGCCCGGAGAGCCTGACTGCCTGGAAGGGGGTGGTGATAGCGTCGGATACAATTGAGAGTTCCCACAGCTCATGGTCGGCCAGCACGTCGTCACCGACCGGACAAAGATATTGGGCCGGTACCACGACATGAGAGGCGAATCCTCCATGGCGGTCGTTGCCGGGCATGATCTGGGCCCGGCATATCCTGAGATTGCCGGAACGGCACAGCTCGCACTGCCCGCATGGCAGAACCGCCGGCACCAGCACCGGCTTGCCGACCAGCGACTCCTCAACGCCTTCACCCACATTGGCCACCCTGCCGCTGATCTCATGTCCCAGCACGAGGGGCAGGTCGGCCCGGGTTTTGACACCGAGGTGCAGGAAGGAGATATCCGTGTGGCAGACGCCGCATCCGGCCACTTCGATAAGCGCCTCGCCGGTGGGAATCGATTCGATCGGTATCGAGCCCTCTTCGAACGGTCCACCCGGCCCGGTCATCATCCATCCGCTGATCGTCATCGCCTCTGTCATGTTGAAATCCTCATTTCCATGTCTGCCAGCATCGGCTACCCGGAGTCAGCTGAATAGTAGTTATTGCTGCCTGATGGATTGGCTCGCGACTACTCCTGTTTTCCTGCGCCGTAGCGTTCCCGGAGCACCCGGTGGAGTATCTTGCCGGTCCCGGTGCGGGGCATCTCGTCCCGGGTAATGAACCTTACAGCCTTCGGCTTCTTGAACGATGCAAGGTGCTCGGCGCAGTGGGCGATTATCTCTTCCTCCTCTAGACTCTGGCCTTCCTTGGGGATCACCACCGCCGTAACCGCATCACCCCATATCTCGTGGGGGAGGCCGATAACCGCCGCATCGAGGACCCCGGGATGGGAGCATATCACCGACTCCACCTCTGAGGGATAAACATGCTCCCCGCCGGTGATGATCAAGTTGTCTTTGCGGTCCACGATGTAGTAGTACCCCTCAGCATCTTTTTTGCCCATGTCCCCGGCGGAGAAGTACTCCCCCCTGAATGAGGACTCGGTTTTCTCCGGCATCTTGTAGTACTCGGTGAACATCATCGGACTGCGCGAGTATATCTCGCCCACCTCACCTACCGGGACCTCGCTGCCCTCCTCGTCCAGCAGCTTGATGGTGCCGGTGCCGGCAGACTCCTTGCCGATCGAGCCCAGATGGCTCAGCTGGTCCCAGGGCATGAGGGTCGTTACTATCCCGGCCTCGGTTGAACCATACGCCTCGTAAAGCTCCACCCCCGGAAAGAACTCCACGATGGCCTTGTTGGTCTCCGCGAACAAGGGAGCGGACGAGCAGAGGAGCTTTCGGATGGCGGAAACATCGAACTTCTTTGCCTCCTCCCGGGGGGCATTGAGGATGATGTTGTAGTGGGTGGGGATGAGGGAGATGAAGGTTATCTTCTCCCGTTCTATCACCTCGAGTATCTCCAGGGGCTGAAACGACCTGGCGGGGTGGATGTAGGCACCGCTGCCGATGTAGGTGAGGGTGAAGGTGAAGAAAGTGGAGTTGACGTGGCAGAGAGGCATCACATTCAGGCATATGTCCTGGCTGGTGAAGGTGAAGTCGGCGGCGTTGATTAGATAGAAGGCGACGTACGATTCGTGGGAGCGGACGATGCCTTTGGGGACACCCGTGGTCCCCGAGGTGTAGGGCTGGAGCCAGGCATCCGACGGGAGGACTTCAATGTCCGGTTCCTCGTCGGGATGATCGTTCAGGAATCCCTCATAGCCGGTCCATCCCGGGCTCTCCTCCGGGTTCTCTCGGCCCACCACGAAATAATGGTCGATATTGGGCAGCTCGCCTTTCACCTAGTCGACCATCGGCGCCCACTCGTCGTGTACGAACAGGGCTTTGGCATCTGAGTTGTTGGATATGTAACATGCGGTCTTCGAGTCCAGTCGGAAGTTGATGGGGGCCACGACGATACCGGTCTTGGCGGCGGCGAAATACACTTCGCATATCTCGATCGAGTTCTCCAGGAAGACCGCAACCCTGTCGCCCTTCTTGAGTCCCAGCTCCAGGAATCCCTGGGCCAATCGATTGACACGGGAATTGATCTCCTCGAAGGTGAAGCTTCGGTTTGCTTCCTTGAGACACATCTTCCCCTGGTACTTGCCGGCGTTGACCCGCAGTATCTCTCCAAGGTTCAACCAGTCTGCCAACTTTTATTCCTCCTTCGTAATCAGATTCCAGTACGTCCCTGTACGTCCCAACATGTATCTGATCAGATTCCCATGCGTGCGTGATCAGATACCTATGCGTGCATCAACAACGCAAACACGATCCTCATAGGCGATTATCGGGTTGAGGTCGAGCTCCTGGATGACGGGCAGGTCGATGACCATCTGCGAAAGCCGCTGAAGTATCTCGATTAGCGCTTCTCTGTTCACCCCCTTGTCCCCCCGGAACCCCTCCAGTATGGGATAGGACTTCAACGACATCATCAGGTCCCTGGCCTCATACTCCGTTACGGGTGTGACGGCAAACGATACGTCCTTCAGGACCTCAACATGGATGCCTCCCATCCCGAACATGATCAGGTGTCCCAGGCCCTCCTCGGCCCTGGTACCCATAATCACTTCTTTGCCGCCGGGGAGGTAGTCCTGGACGAGAAACCTCAGATCGTCGGCTTCGAATTCATCTGTTTCGAACCTGCTGAGCATCTCTTCAACCGTTGTCTTGACAGCATCGGCGTCTTTCAGGTCAACGGCCACACCACCCACGTCGGTCTTGTGAACGATCGAGGGTGAGTCGGCTTTGACCGCCACGGGGAAGCCGATCTCCTCGGCAGCCGCGGCCGCATCGGAGGCGGTCCTCACCACCCTCCACCCGGCAACGGGGATACGGTATGCCTCCAGCAGCCTGTTCGCCCCGGTTGTGGTCAGCATCTCGCGCGCCGCCTCCCGGGCGTTGTCGAGGATTTTCCGCGCCTGCTCGTGGTCCACATCGTCGAAGGCCCTGGGCTCGCCCATCTCCCGCGAGCGCAGCTCGCTGTAGCGGGTCATGGCCACCAGTGCTTTGGCCGCCGTCTCCGCGAAGCTGTAGCAGGGGATGCCCCCTTCTTCAAGAATCCCCAGGGTGTCCGCCCACTGTTTCTTGTCCGTCATCAGGTTGCATACGATGGGCTTCTTACCCGCTTTATTAACTTCGACCAGTTCCCGGGCGATGCTCTCGTTGTCCACGAAAAAGGGTGTGACGAAGCTGATGTAGACGCTGTCTATCTCCCTTTCATCCATAAGCACGTCCACCGCCGCCCGGAAGTGTTCGGCACCGGCGGTGGCCAGAACGTCGATGGGGTTCGAGATCGAGGCGGCGGCATACAGTTTCTCCTTGAGCACATCCCTGGCCCCGTCGGAGAGCGGCGGGATGGTGAGCCCGGCATCCACCAGCTCGTCGGTGGCAATAATGGCCGGGCCGCCGGTGTTGGTGATGAGGCCGACCCTGTTTCCCCCGGGAACCGGCTGGGTCGAGAACGCCACCGCGGCCTGGCAGAGCTCCTCCTGGTCCCGGAAGGTCACGATCCCCGTCTTGTTGAATATCAGCTCGATAGCAATCTCCTGCTGGGCAAGGCCCCCGGTATGGGAGGAGACCGCCTTTGCTCCCTCCACCGTCCGGCCGGCCTTCATGCCCAGGATCGGCTTTTGGGACGCAACCTCCCGGGCCACTTCCATAAATTCCCTGGGATCTGCCAGGCTCTCGATATAGACCAGTATCACCCGAGTCTTCTCGTCCGCGCCCCAGTAGCGGATCACCTCGGGGATGGACACGTCGCAGGCGTTGCCGTTGGAGGCGTACATCCTCACGCCCACTCCCAGCTCGGAGAAGCGTTGGTTCAGGACCTCCGCCACGCCGCCACTCTGGGCCACGATGGAGATGTAGCCCTCGGTGGGCCGGGTGAAGGTGAAGTTGCAGTAAGCCCTCACCTCGGGATCGGTGTTGATTATCCCCTGGCAGTTGGGCCCGAACACCCGTATGCCGTGCTCTTTTGACTTGGCGATCACCTGATTTTCCAGCTCCTTGCCGTCGGCTCCGACCTCCTTGAAGCCGGCAGAATTTATGATCGCCACCTTAACGCCCTTTGTCCCGCAGTCGTCCATGGCCATGGGCACGTACTTGCTGGGGATGACGATGTGCACAAGCTCCACTTCCTCCGGGACATCCAGTATAGAGGCGTAGGGCTTCAGACCACGGACCTCCTCCCCTTTGGGGTTGATGGCATAGATGGGGCCTTTGTAGCCGAAATCCTGCAGGTTCTTGATTATCCGGTTGCCGATGGACAGCTCCTTGGTGGATGCCCCGATCACGGCCACCGACCTGGGGAAAAACAGAGCGTCCAGCATGTTACTTCCCTTCCTCCAGTTGCTCGATAAATGCCTCTACGTTGGTATTGGTCTGCTCATCGCTGAGGCACCTTAGATCATTTAGATCCCCATTGATAATCAGGCTCGGGATGCCGGTTTCCTCCTCCAGCCGCTGGGGCATGCCGAACTGGCTGTTGGTGTTGTCGGGACAGGTTTTGGCGTCGTGGTAGATGATGCCGTCGATCTTGAAGAAATCGAACATCTCCTTTATGTAACGTTCTTTGACATCGTCGGAGCGGACGATAAATAGCTCCGTATAGGCCCTGGCCATGCTGTTGAAGGGATCGGACGGGTCGAACTGGGTGAATATCCAGCTGTTGCAGTAGG
>JAUVWC010000146.1 GCA_030604325.1 Candidatus Zixiibacteriota bacterium
ATCGCGCAGTGCCGCAAGGCCATAGAACTCGATCCCTCACTCAGTAATCCCTACAATGACGTCGGAGCCTACCTGATCGAGATGGGCCGTCCGCTGGAGGGCCTGGAGTGGTTGATGCTCGCACTGCGGGCTCCGAGGTTCGACTCCCACTGTTATCCGTATTACAACCTCGGCCGGGCTCACGAGCTTCTCGGTCGGCCGCAGGCGGCGCTCGAATATTATGAGAGAGCACAGGAAGCAAACCCCTCGTTTACCCCTGCGCTGCTGGCAGTACAGAAACTGAAACAGCCGACGGTCAAATAAACGTCTTCTCGGTCCCGGTCCCGCACTTGACAGAGGGGAGGATGCGGTTAGACTTTGCCTCCATGGCTATCCGGTATCTAGATGGTACGCGACTGCAGAAATCGTTCATCGCCGCCGCCAATTGGGTAAACGCCCACCGTGAGCATCTCAATGCCATTAATGTATTTCCCGTGCCGGACGGTGATGCCGGTACCAACATGGCCGCCACCCTGGCCTATGCCGTGGACGGAATCGCACACCTCAACCGGCCATCACTTGATGAGGTGCGGGTAGCTCTCGGGCGTGCCGTGCTGGTGGGTGCCCGGGGGAATTCCGGCTTTATCCTGGCACAGTTCACCCGCGGGTTTCTGGAGGGAGTGGGTAAGGGAACCCGCCGCCTCCACCGCGATGAACTGGCCCGTGCCTGCCGGAAGGCATTCCGGAGAGCATACGATGCTATCGTGGAGCCTGTAGAGGGGACCATCCTCACTGTGATGCGGGAGTGGTCACGAGCGGTTTCCAATCTGAGCCGTGAGCCGAGAGATCTCGGCGCTATCCTGGACGGCGCCCTGGAGCGGGCGAGGCTCGCCCTGGAGCATACGCAGGAGCAGATGGCGCTGTTGAAGAAGCACGGAGTTGTGGATGCAGGCGCCCAGGGTTTCGTACACATGCTCGAGGGAATTAGCGAGTTCATCCACCGCGGTGTGTTACATCCGGGCCGCACCGAACCGGCAGAAACAATAGCCAGGGGGGTGCTGGAGGCTGCCGGCGAGACCGGCAGCCTGACCTACCGCTACTGTACGCAGGTGCTCATTGAGCAGCCCGGTGTCGGCTCGGAGGAGCTGAAGGCACGCCTCGAACCGTTGGGAGATTCCCTGATCGTGGGAGGCGGCACCGATCTGTTCAAAGTACACATCCATACCAATTCTCCGGATGAGGTATTCGCCCTGCTTGAGGAGGTCGGCATACTGCTGGAAGCTAAAGCCGAAGATATGCAGGCGCAGACGGATGCAGTTGCCGCCCGCCGCCCGGTAGCCAGAACGCGCGCGCCCGTACAGACCGTCGGGATCGTGATGGATTCGACGTGTGACCTGCCTCCCGACCTGGCCGCCGAGACAGGCATCATGTTGGTACCCTGCCTGATTGCTTTCGGCGATGAGGTGTACAAAGACCAGGTTGAACTCACCACCAGCCGTTTCTACGAGATGCTGCGTACGCATCCCCTCCATCCCACTACCAGTCAGCCGGCAATTGGCGATATGGAGGATGTCTATGAATCGGCACTCGGCTCCTACGAGAGGGTGCTGTCGGTTCACCTATCGAAGAAACTGAGCGGAGCGTATCAGACGGCCGTGCAGGCGGCCGAAGAGGTGGATCGGGACCGGATTACGGTCGTCGATTCCGAGACGGTCACCGTGCCTATGGGGACGATGGGCCTGCAGCTGGCACGCCGGGCCCGCGAGGGTATGGGAGTCGAGGAGCTGGTTCACCGGCTGGAGGAGATGCGCGTCCACTCGAGGCTCTACTGCGTGCTCGAGACCCTGGAGTGCCTGGTGCGCGGCGGACGCATCAGCAGGTTGGGTGGCTGGGTGGGCCAGGTTCTCGGGCTGTTGCCCATCCTCACCATCCAGGATGGAACGCTGGAGGCGGTCCACAAGGTCCGCAGCTCGGAGAGAGGGCTCGAAGAGATATTTCGGAGATTCGATGATGAGATACCCGAAGGGGTGTCGGTCATCGGTGTGACAGCCCACGGGTGTAATCCGGAGATGGCCCGTCGTGCGGGCGAGGAGTTCGAGAGACGTTACGCGCCGGTGGAAATGATGCATTTTGAGATCGGGCCCGCCGTGGGCACCCACGCCGGACCGGGCGCTTGGGGTGTGTTCTATCTTACCGCCGGTACGGCATAGAAAGATTGGCAGGTCTCAAATTATTCAGTTCGATAGCTGGAGGATAAATGGATTCGTTTTCCGTTCCACGCCTACTGTGGTAGCGGGACCGTGGCCCGTATATAGAACCGTATCATCGTCGAGGGGGAGCAGCTTTTCGCAGATGCTGGTCATCAGGACCTCGTAGTCCGCACCGGGCAGGTCGGTGCGGCCGATGCTTCCCTCGAAGAGCGTATCTCCCACGAAGGCCTCACCCTCACCGATCAGGCAGATGCCCCCCGGCGAGTGTCCTGGTGTATCCACAACCCGGAAGGTGAAACCGCCCGCTTCGACTGTATCACCTTCTGAGATAAAGCCGTCGGGCTGTGGTGGGGCCGGGAAGTCGATGCCAAGCCATCTCTGAGACACTTCCGGCACCCGCTCCAGCAGTTTCACTCCATCCGGATGCATCAGAAATGGTGCCCCGGTGGTCTCCACGAGGCCCTGAACCCCGAGCACGTGGTCGAAGTGGGCGTGGGTGACCAGTATGCTGGTTACAGTCCAGCCCCCACCGCTGGCGGCGGCCAGGATCTGCTCCGGTTCCGCTCCCGGATCGAGGATGAAGGCCTGCATGGTGTCGGGATCACCAACGAGGTAGCAGTTTACAGCCAGAGGTCCTACCGTAATAGTTTGAATCGCAGGTGGCACTCCACACCTTTCTGTCATCGCGACGTGGAAAAGGGAATCCACGGCACTGACAACCTGCCGGGAGTAGGCATAAAGATAATACCGCGGACTGCACTACCGAAGTATGCGATCACACAGGAGTGTTGAGCCGCGGCCGTGCTCCCGGTACACTCTGCCTATTATGCTCTCCCCGAAATCCTCCCGCCGGCTGCTCTGGTCGGCATGGGCGTTCCTGGTGTTATTAACACTCATGGGGCTCTATCGCTATACCTACCGCGTGGGGCTGCCGCTGAAGGTTGATGCCGGTCCCGCGGGCCTAGAGATCAGCGAGCTATTGACCGACTACGCATGGGCACTGCCTTCCACGTGGCCGGAAACGGGATCCCCGCTTTTTATTCGCGAAGTGGCCGGAATGCGTGTGCGGCGCAACTGGCACGTACGCGTGGCGCTGGCCGGACGACGGGTCGGAGACATGGTCGTCCTGGGACTGGGAACGGCTGAAGACGTCGGGCCGGCGACGTCTGCGGAGCAGACCGTTACCGTGGTCAAAGGATATGAGACCTTTGATCTTCTTACCTTGATACTGGTGGGGATAACGACGCTGGGTCTGGCCGGCTTCCTGCTGTTTCACCGCGACCGGCATCCGGCCACCATACCCCTGGCGGCGACGCTGGCTTTGTTGGGATCATCTCTGGCCCTGGAAGAGTGGGGTGCCCCGCTCGGAGCGGGCCTGTTGCGGTGGCTCCCCGGCGTGTTGTGGGCCTATACCTATGCCCTGGTGGCACCGGCCATCATCTCCTTTGCGTCAGCCTTTACCCTCGAGTCGGGATTCTGGCGTCGATTCGGCTGGCTGCGGCCTGCGGCGTGGATGTTGGGAGCCGCCATCGGTACCTGCATTGCGCTGGGAATTATTCTCTACGTCGGTCTTGGAAACTCAATCGGCTTCCACCTCTGCCTGATATGTCAGCACCTGCTGTGGTGCTTCCTGGCCGGTAGTGTGGTTTTCGCGGGCCTCAGTTTCTATGTGGCCTACCGGCAGGCGACCGACTGGGGTACGCGCAATCGGATCCGATGGGTTCTGCTGGGCACCGCTCTGGGGGGGATTCTGCCGCTGGCGCTGATCATCCTCCCACGTGCGTTCGGCCCTGAGCCGCCCCTGGGGGAGGCGGCGCTGCTCTTTCTGGTACTGCTGGTCATCTGTCTTGTGATTTCAGTGGTGAGGCATCAACTGCTGGACATCTCCGTCGTCGTGCGGCAGGGGCTGATGTACGGTCCGGCTACGGTGGTAGTCTACCTCGTATATGGAGGAGCCTTCACCTTTGTCGTTTACCTGCTTATCAAACTCTCCACGCCCGGGTTCCAGTACTTCAGTCCGGAGACGGCAATATACATCGCCCTTGCCCTTCTCCTCTTCCACCTGCTCTTCGAACCGCTGCGCCAGCGGGTTCAGAGTCTTGTCAACAGGATATTCTTCCGCACCAAATTCAGCTACGGGAGGACGGTGCGTGCCTTCAGCGACGAGCTGGACCAGAGGTTGACCGGAGTGGCGATCCTCAACTATCTGTGCAGCAAGATTCTTCAGACTGTTGCGCCCGCATGGGTCCAGGTGGTGGATACGGGGGAGGAGTGGAAGATGTACTGGGATAACGTTGAGAGGGCGGACCTGGTCGAGGAGTCTCAACTCCGGCTGCCGTTTCATGACCTGGACAATCTTGAGCTGTGGTTGGGGCCGAAACGTTCAGGCATGGCCTACCACAACTACGACCGGATGCTGCTGGAAACGCTGGTTGGATTGGCCTCCACAGGGCTCCAGCGTGAAG
>JAUVWC010000086.1 GCA_030604325.1 Candidatus Zixiibacteriota bacterium
AACCTACTGGAGCTCAGTCCGGAGGAACGGGCCCGCGAGGGCATCTTCATGGCTTTCCAGTACCCGGTGGAGATCCCGGGCATCACCAACGCCTACTTCCTGAAGGCCGCTCTGAACGCTATCCGTGCGCACCGTGGTGAACCTCCGATGGACGCGTTCGACTTCCTCGAGATCGCCCGCGAGAAGATGAAGCTGGTGAAAATGGATGAGGAGATGCTCAAGCGGCCCGTCAATGAAGGTTTCTCGGGAGGCGAGAAGAAGCGTAATGAGATCTTCCACATGGCCGTCCTCGAACCGCGGCTGGCCATCCTGGACGAGACCGACTCCGGCCTCGATATCGACGCGCTGAAGATCGTCGCCGACGGCGTCAACACTATGCGGGACGAGCAGCGGGCGTTCATAGTGATCACCCACTATCAGCGCCTGCTGAATTATCTCGTGCCCGATTTCGTGCACGTGCTCGTGGACGGCCAGATAGTCCAGTCGGGCGGCAAGGAGCTGGCCGAAGAGCTCGAGGAGAAGGGTTACACCTGGCTCGAGAAGCAGCCGCCGGACGGCGGTGAGGCAGAGCCGGCATAGGCAGGCCGCAGTGGCACTACCAGACTTCGTAAGCGCCGCCGAGAAGAGTTCCTGGCTTGAGGACTACGCCAGCTTTTCTGCACGGCTTCCGGCTAACGAGCCTTCCGCACTGGCGCAGCTGCGTCACAGTGCCATCGGTCGGTTCGAAGCTATCGGATTCCCGCGCACCTCCTGGGAGCAGTGGCGCTTCACCGATGTCGCGCCGATCACCCGCACCGCATTCAGGAGGTCGGAGAGCAGGGAGAGCGACATCAGTCCCATGCAGATGGTGCCCTTCTCTTATGTCGAGTGCGGGGAGCTGGTGTTCATCAACGGCCACTATTGCCCGACTTATTCCTCCCTGTGTGAGCTGCCGGAAGAGGCGGTCCTCGGCAACCTCGCCGACGGCCTGAGAACCCACCCGGAGAAGGTTCAGGCACATCTCGGCCGGTACGCTTCCTTCGAAGAAAATGCTTTCGTGGCGCTGAACACCGCCTTCCTGGGGGACGGGGCCTTCGTCTACATCCCCAGAAATGCCGTCGTAGAGGAGCCGATCCACCTACTCTACCTGTCTACCGGTAGCGGCGAGCCGACCGTCTCCTACCCGCGAAACCTCATTATCACCGATGAAGGAAGCGAGGTGACCATCGTCGAAAGCTATGCGGGCACGGGCCATGACACCTACCTCACCTGCCCTGTTACCGAGATAGTGGCCGGCGAAGGTGCCGTTGTGGAACATTACAAGCTGCAGCACGAAAGCTCCGCCGCCTACCACGTCGCGACCCAGCAGCTCTACATGGCCGGGGGTAGTACGGTTACCAGCCAGTCAATCTCTTTCGGGGGTGGTTTCGTGCGCAACGACATCGGTGCCGTCCTGAATGGAGAAGGCGCCGACTGCACGCTGAACGGATTCTACCTCATCAAGGGTCGCCAGTTTTTGGACAACCACCTGACCGTGGAACATGCCCGGCCCGGCTGCAAGAGCCGGCAGCTTTACAAGGGCATCCTGGAAGATCGGTCGAGGGCGGTGTTCAACGGAAGAATCCACGTGCATCCCGATGCCCAGCAGACCGACGCCGAGCAGACCAACCGCAACCTTCTCCTCTCCGAAAAGGCAATGGTCAATTCCAATCCCCAGCTCGAGATTTTCGCCGATGACGTTAAATGCACTCATGGTTCCGCTACCGGCCAGCTCGACGAGGACGCGCTGTTCTACCTGCGTTCACGAGGCATCGCCGAGGAGGCGGCACGCAGCCTGTTGATATACGCCTTCGCCAGCGAATCGATCGAACGAGTCGAATTCAGACCTGTGCGGAAGGATCTGAAAGAGCTTCTTTTGAGCCGGCTCCCGCAGGGTGAAATCGTAAGGCAGGCGGTCTGATACATCATGTCCGATCTACGTGAGCTCTATCAGGAAGTGATCCTCGACCACAGCCGGAATCCACGCAACTTCGGACGGCTGGAGACGGCCAATCACCGTGCCCGGGGGCACAATCCTCTCTGCGGGGACGATCTCACCATCTACATTGCCGTTGAAGAGGAGATTGTGAAGGATGTCTCGTTCGAAGGTTCCGGCTGCGCCATCTCCACCGCTTCCGCTTCCCTGATGTCGGAAATACTGAAGGGAAAGACACTGGAGGAGGTAGCCTCGCTCTTCGGCCGTTTCCACGAGATGGTGACCGGAGATCCGAGTGAGAAAGCCGAGGTCGCACCCGAGCTGGGTAAGCTGGCCGTCATGGCCGGAGTGAGGGAGTTTCCCATCAGGGTGAAGTGCGCCACCCTGGCCTGGCACGCCCTCCAGGCGGCCCTCGAAGAGAGCGAAGGAATAGTCTCTACCGAGTAGATGAGACAGCACGGCCCGTCCACGCGAGCCGGGCGGCAATATGGTTACGGAGAGGCCCTCCTGCCGGAGGGCCTAACTGTATGGGATACTAAGTACACCGTTCCGTAATTACGGAGCGGTGCACCAAGTAAGGGTTGTCCCGACGGTAGATCAGCCGAAAAACGCCAGAGCCTTTTCCAGGCTCTCAACCAGGATGTCGATCTCCTCACGGGTGTTGTAGAGGGCGAAGGATGCCCTGGTGGTTGCGGGCCGCTTCAGGACGGCGTGCAGTATCTGCGTGCAGTGGTGGCCCGCCCGGACGGCCACGAAGTCCTCGTCGAGCAACATGGAGAGATCGTGCGGGTGGATGCCATCGATACTGAATGATACCAGGGCCGCCCTCTCGTCGCGCGGGCCGTAGAGCTCTATTCCCTCCAGGGTGTCCAGCCGCTCCAGGGCGTATTGGACCAGCTCCCGTTCGTACTGGTAGATATTTTGCAGGCCCAGCTCCTGCAGGTACTGAGCGGCCGCGCCCATGGCGATCACCTCCGCGATGTTGGGGGTGCCCGCCTCGAATTTATAGGGGAGCCGGTTGTACGTGGTCCCCTCCTTGGCAACAAACTCGATCATGTCGCCTCCGCCGAGGAAGGGCGGCATCTCTTCCAGGAGCTCCCGGCGGCCCCACAGCATTCCGGCTCCGGTGGGACCATACATCTTGTGCGAGCTGAACGCGAAAAAGTCGACATCCAGTTCGGTCACGTTCACCGGCATGTGCGGCACACTCTGGGCACCGTCCAGGACGACGACCGCGCCGGCGGCGTGGGCCCGGCGCGCTATTTCGGCCACGGGATTGATGGTACCGAGCACATTGCTGACATGAACTACACCGACCACCCTGGTTCGTTCGGTCAGAAGTCCATCCAGGGCGTCGATGTCCAGCCTGCCCTCTCCGGTGACAGGTAGGTAGCGAACCTTCGCCCCCGTCGCCTCAGCTACCATCTGCCACGGCACTATGTTGGAATGGTGCTCCATCTCGGTAATGAGGATCTCATCGCCTGCGGAAAGGTTGGCCCGGCCCCACGCATTGGCCACCAGGTTGAGGGCCTCAGTGGCGTTCTTGGTGAAAATACAGGTAGCCGGATCGGGGGCGCCGATGAGTTCGCTCAGGGTAGTGCGGGCCGCCTCGTAGGCGCTGGTGGCCTCCTGGCTGAGAGTATGCAGGGCGCGATGAACGTTGGAATTGTATGTCCGGTAATACCGATCCAAGGCACTCAGCACAACTTCAGGTTTTTGGCTGGTAGCCGCATTGTCCAGATAGACCAGGGGCTTTCCCTTGGAGGTGCGCGCAAGGATGGGAAAATCCCTACGCACAACGTAGGGGTCGAAAGCACCTTGGGAGGGCAGAGTCATCTGCCAACACCTCCTAATAAAATCCGACCAATTATATCCAAGTTAAGGAATCGTGTGGCAGTGGCAACCGGGATCAGCCGGATTGACGCAACAGCACACGGACAGAGGACAGCCGCTGCTGCAGGACTACAACTACCTAGTGTCCCGAGTCAGAAGTCCGTTGAAGAACTGAGGGCTCCGCTGCGCCGCTCCGGTCAGGCGCGTCGACGAGGCATAGTGGTGGCTATGGCGAGGAGGCGCAACGCCGCCGGTGCGGATGCAGCGGAGGATGAATTCCGACGGATTTCTGACTCGGGATACTAGCGCTCATCCGATAGAGAGGGCGGTGGTACCATAAACGTGCTGGGCAGTTCCAGATCCCCTAACAGCTCCATATAGACCGAGATCTCCTCACTGGCCTCAGGGTGCCTGGCAAGAAAAGACTGCGCCGTCTCATGGTCGTATAGTTCCAGGGAGTAGGCGCCGCTAGATCGCGCCATTGCGGTCGCCGTCCACGTCCGGCGCAGCAGCGTGGGCACCGCCTCACCGTCCCACGGAAATTCCGCCAGACCTGCCACGAAAATGATGCGTGGAGCCATAGCCGCTCCACCCACTACACGCTGGATCTGGCTTGAGATCCGCTCCAGAGCAGGCAGCACTTTGGCCTTGGCCGCATCCAGAAAGAGGATACCGAAATGGTTGCGATCCAGCCGGCAAACAAGATCGGTCTCCCGCACAGACGCCTTGATGACCTGTACGAAGGTCAGAACGTTTTCTTTCAGTAACAGGTCGTCCATCTCATCCCGGAGCTTGTCGTAGCTCACAATCTCCAGGATTCCGCAGGTAACCCGTGTTCCCCTACGGCCGGTCAGATTGATTTCCTCCTCAAACCGACGGAGCCAGTAGTCCCGTGACCATATACGGTAAGGAAGCTCACTGATGGCGTGGGCTGTCTCATCTTCCAGCAGGTAGCGGCGGAGGGTGTGTTCCAGCTGCACAACAATGGTGCGGATAACAGGGTGACTCAGCGTATCCTCCTGGGCGGGATCGTTGTCGAACAGGTAGAGCACTCCTAAGTAGGTACGACCCGCGTCGCGCAACACCCACGGCGTTATCCTGGAAAAAGTCGAAAACTCCTGATCGGGAAAGTTCTCTGCCACCTCACGGCATGTCTGCCGACCCTGAACCTTTTCGGTGGAACGGGGATCCAGGTGCATAAGCACCAGATCATGGAGAACTACCGCTTCTTCAACATCTATATTTCTGATAAAGGTCCGGTGCTCACCCAGTACAGTCGTAGGAAACAGTGCGAGGCGGTTGTTTCCTACAATCCTTGACAGGGTGTTAAGGACCATATTGAGCAGCTGTCCAGCTTCCGCTTCACGCATCATTGTACGTGTCACTTGGAGCATACGGATAAGCTGGTCCAGCTTCTCATTCTCCCGTTCCAGACTGAATACCTGCCTGAGCAGACTAGCCAGATGCTCCGAAGCCGTCTGTAATTCAACCGCTTCAGCGGGAGAAAGCGGCTTGGTTATTCCACCGCCGGCAAGCAGGATCCCCCCAAAAGACCGCCCCTCATATAAAAGCGGAACCCAGAGTGCCTCCTTAGGTTGCTCGAGCTCAAACTTGGTCCACAGAGAGGCGTACCTCTCCTGGAGAGACACTATGGTTGGCTCTTCCTGCGGATAATCGTCTCTGAGTTCGGACAGTGAGGGAAGTGTCACATCCGGTTTGACAATGGTGTCTTCGTCGATGGAGGCGGCCTCCAGCAGGATACGCACCCCCTCCTCGTCGGCCGGATCACCGAACAGGAGCAGTGCCTCCGAGGCAGCCGAAGCACCCCTCAAAGCGGACAGCAATCGGCGAACAACGGGCTTCATCGCCTCCAGCGCACTGGGCACACCGGTAGAATGCTCAAAGTTCTCCGGAAGTGATTCGAGTTCAGCTGTCACGATTACCTCTGCTGCCGAGCTTTGCGAACCTTGCTGCCAGTAACCATGTTAGGCTGTCGCTCCAATCCTTGCAAGTTCTAGGCGATTTTTTCAATTTTGGGGGATAAACTGCACTCCGGTAACAATTTCGTGCTCGGAGTAGTATAGTGTAGACGGTTGGAGGCGTCGGAACGTCTTTCCTACGCACTTCACACTAGATCTGGTACTGGACGGGGAGCGTTTTTCTAACCTGATTTACATGGCGGATGCATTTCTTCCGACCGATCTACTCGTTAGCAAGTTCCCATCCGGAGACTCCGGATGGGAACTTGCGCGTTTCCAGAGCGGAAACGAGCAATTTTGCGCAACGTCCAGGAAATCAACGGATTGCGCGGAGACGTACATGTGTACGTCGCACAAGAGTCCGTAGTTTGGACCGCGTGTCCGGCGCAGGCCGGCACGCAACTCCGGTAGATTGACGCCGAGATTGCGCAAAAGGGCCGTTTGCGTACCACAGCACCCTGTGTAACCGTTATACAAGACAGAATCCCGACGGAAACTATCTAGGGATTAAAAAATTCCTCACCAAAATAAGGAACGCCACACG
>JAUVWC010000191.1 GCA_030604325.1 Candidatus Zixiibacteriota bacterium
GAAAATGAGGCGAAAGTCAAGCGGAAAAGCGAAAGTATTTTCGCCCATCTTCTGGTGGCGTGCGGCGAAGGGGAGATTCATCCGGCCGCGGAGCCGATGAGGCCGATGGCAGCGCCAGTGATGAATTGCATGTTACTCACGGCCTGGAGAGCACCCTGCCGGCCAGCTCACCGGTAAATTCGCCATCATCTATGGCAAACCGACCGTTCACTATCACATACACTATGCCCTCGGCCAGTTGGTGCGGTTGCTGGTAGTTGGCGGTATCCCGCAGCCGGTCCAGATCGAACACTACCACATCGGCGAACGCGCCTGCCCGCAGCACTCCCCGGTCGGTGATATTGAACACCGTGGCCGAGAGGCTGGTCATGCTCCGCACGGCGGTGGCCAGATCGATCAGGTCTTCCTCGATGACGTATTTCCGTATCTTCCGTGGGAAGGTGCCATAGCTGCGCGGATGAGGTGTACCCACGTTCATACGGGGCAGCGAGCCGTCCGAGCCGGTCATCGTCCACGGCTGGCGCATAAACGTCCGGATATCGGCCTCGTTCATGTTGAAGGAGATGATCGAAGGTCCCCCCTGCCGGAGCAGCTCGATGGCGGCATCCACCGGCTCCATTCCCCGTTCGTCCGCCACCTGCTGAAGGGTTTTGCCCACGATGGATGAGTCGGGCCTGAAACTGCTGAACATAATGCGGGCAGCACCCGCTCTTCTCTCCATGTTCTCCAGCATCGCTTCCCGGATGCGGGCCATCGTCGTGGGGTCTTCGAAT
Organism: Candidatus Zixiibacteriota bacterium; assembly: GCA_030604325.1. Classification (GTDB taxonomy): domain Bacteria; phylum Blakebacterota; class Blakebacteria; order Blakebacterales; family Blakebacteraceae; genus JAGLTZ01. The sequence continues at coordinate 774 of JAUVWC010000191.1, forward strand.
CGTTGCTGCATCTCACTCCGGCCGCCAGCCTGCGCCCAGCGGGGCAGCAGCGCCGCGCTCAGACCGGTGCTGGAAGCCTCATACGGGTACTGGTCGGCAAAGATCTCCAATCCCTCGGCCCGGGCCAGTTCGATACGGTTGACAACTGCCTCGGAAAAACCCCATACCCTCGGCCCCAGTGCTTTGATGTGGGACACAATGCCGGTGAGCCGGGCCTCGCGCGAGATCTGGATCAATTCGTCGACGGCGGCGATGAGGCCCACGGTATAGTCCGATTCGTCTCTGATGTGGCTCTCGTGCACTCCCCCGTACTCCGCCACCACCCGGGCCAGCTCCACCAGCTCCTCCGTCTCCGAGAAACTGCCCGGAGCATAGAAGGTGCCGGTCGAGATGCCGAAGGCACCGTCTTCCATGGCCTGCCGCACCAGAGCCTTCATCTCCTCGAGCTCCGCCCGGGTGGGGGCCCGGTCCTCCGAACCTATCACCATCTGTCGAACCGAGTTGTGGCCGATAAACTGGGCAACATTCACGCCCAGGCCATCCTTGAGCAGCCTGTCGCGTTGGCCGGCGATATCCACCGGCCCGCTGCCGCAGGGGCCGATGACGACACTCGTATTCCCTTGGGCCAGCAGAGGGAGGGCCGGGCTGCGTTCGGAGGTGGCCAACCCCGCTCCCGCATGGATGTGCACGTCGATGAAGCCCGGGGCCACATAGAGCCCTCCAACGTCCATAATACGCTCCGCCCGGGCCGAGGCCAGGTCCCCCAGCGCCACAATCCGATCACCGGTGATCGCCAGGTCGGCGTAATACCACGGGTTGCCCGTACCATCCAGCACCCGTCCCCCGCGTATGAGCAGATCGTACGGCTGCTGGACCTGCAGGGCGCCGGTGGCGGCACACCCCATCACCAGGGCCAGCAAGATCCCTGTCAGAACGGTCAACCTCCTGCTCATAACCGCACCTCCGATCACGTCATTGAACTCAGCCCGCGGGCGGGCTGTGGGAAGAGGGAATATATCCGGCCGATCACGGTGTCAGTCCCACCTGGTAGCTGAGGATGAACTCCAGAACCCGTGACGCTTCCGGCATGTCGCGGGCGGTGTAGCGGACAGCATGGGCATCGATGCGCGTGAACATGGGCAGGTAGGCCAGTAGTTGGCCGGGGCGGTAGTTCTTGAATTGAACCTCGACCGTGACTGGGGTATCGACCATGAACGGCTTGAAGTCATTTATGCGCGAGACCGCCCGTCCCGCCGCCTCCTTGATGAGCTCATATGCGGCGGCCGGGGTTATGACCTTGGCTGCATGGTAGGAGATCGCCTCCTTCACCACCACCTCTTCAAAATCGCCGATCAGGGCGTGGGTTTCGGCGATGCTGGCGTCATCGCCGGTGACCATGATGACCGGCACGCCGAAGTGGCCGGCGATGGCGGCGTTGATGCCCGCCTCGTTCATCGAGCGGCCGTGGATACGGATGTCGGTAAGGTTCGTGCTCGACATCGTATGCGCCCGCACCCCCTCCGGGTTGGTGGTACCGGAGTGGTAGCCGATGAAGATAGCCCCGTCGAAAGTCCCGTCTATGCCCTCCATCATCATCAGCGGGCGCGGCCAGGAGCGCACCAGCTGCACATCGGGGGGAAGCATGTCGGGGATGATATTCTGGCCGTTGCCGTGAGAGTCGCTCACCAGTATCTCCCCCGCCCCCATCTCTCTGGCTCCTTCGATCGCCGCCAGAACCTCTCTGGTCATGATCTCCCGGTACGCCCCGTATTCGAATCCGCTGGGGCCGAGCTGTTCGGCGCTAACCGCAGCGGCCAATCCCTCCATGTCCGCCGAGATGTATATCTTCGGACCGTTCTTCCGGACGGGATTCGACTCATCGCCCGGGCCGCCCGTCCAGCCGCCCGCCGTAGCGAAAAGAGCGGTGACGGGCAGGCACAGAAGCAGGGGGACCATACGTATGGTACGAGCCTTCATGATTCATCTCCTCATTGGGTAACTACGCCTGCGCAACCGTGTCCAGAATATCCTCCGGCGGAACCCGCCGCCCGAGTTCTCATCGGGGAGCGGCAGCCACCCGCCTGCCTGCAGCCCAGGTCTCCAGCACCTCGATAGACTTCAGTTCCTCGGAAGCAACCCGGCGCAGAGCGTACTTCGATACCAGAAGCGAACAGTCGAACCTATTACTGATGTCACGTGATCCGTCCCTTTTTCCACGAGGCTTGTGTTGACTCCTGGCGAAGAAGGTCTACAATAACAGAGTCCCAGGTCGACCTTGTCCGTCTCGCCAATTATAAGAGGAACATACCATGAATCGCGACTCCGCCGTTCTCCACCGCCGCTGTAATCCGGTCACGGTCTCCCTTGTGCTCGCGGCTCTAGCCTGCCTCGGTTCGTGCGCGCCCCGCCGGGCGGGAACGGTAACCGTCACCGACTTCCAGCCTGCGGGTGAGACCGAACGGTTCACCAACATAACCATAGAGTTTTCCCAGCCGATGGTCGAGGCCGACAGCGTTAATGTGCTGTTTGACACGGCACCGGTCGAGTTCACTCCCGCCATTAATGGTCGCTACAAGTGGATCGATACCTATACGCTGCGTTTCCTGCTCACCGAACCACTGAAGCCCTCGACCGACTATACAGCCCGTATCCAACCGCAGATCACCGGCGATACCGGTCTCAGCCTGAGAGGTACCCGCGGATTCGGGTTCCACACTCCTTATCTCAAGGTTGCCCACGTTTCGCACATGATTGAGCGGTCGGCGCCGGATCCCTCACGAGCGCACTTCCTCTTTACGCTCGAATTCAACGAGCCGGTCGATCCGGAGGCCTTCACCCGGCATCTGGAGATCCGCTTGAGCACGCCGGCCGGCGCCCGGGACGTGGCATTCACCGTTGCCACCGCCGCCCCGGCTCCCTTGATGGAGGTGCAGAGCGAGCAGGTAGTTGTGGGAGAAGAGGACGGTGCGATCCGCCTGAGCCTCAGGCAGGGTCTGGACGCGGTCGAGGGATCGGTCCCCCTGCAGGAATCCTATGTGCGTGAGTTCTCATTCAAGGCCCAGGAGGATCTCAAGATAGGTTCAGTCCGTCCGGAACAGCAGGGGAGCGTCTACTCGATTGTCATCCGCTTCTCCTCAC
>JAUVWC010000175.1 GCA_030604325.1 Candidatus Zixiibacteriota bacterium
ATGGCCCGCAGCAGCCGCTCCTCGGGGGAGAGCTCCGTCTCCCCCTTCGGCGTGACCTTTCCCACCAGCACGTCACCCGCTTCCACCATCGCCCCCATGCGCACGATGCCCAGCTCGTCCAGGTTGCGGATGGCACCTTCACTCACGTTGGGGATTTCGCCGGTGATCTCCTCCGGTCCCCGGCGGGTGTCGCGGACCTGGATCTCGAACTCTTCGATATGGATGGAGGTGTAGACATCGTCACGGACGAGCCGCTCGGAGACGACTATTGCATCCTCGAAGTTGTAGCCCTGCCAGGGCATGAAAGCGACCATGACATTCTTGCCAAGGGCCAGCTCACCACCCTCGGTGGCCATCCCGTCGGCAATCACCTCACCGGCCTTCACCTTGTCCCCCACCTTGACGATCGGTTTCTGGTTGATGCAGGTGTTCTGGTTGGTCCGTTTGAACTTCACCATGCGGTACTCGTCGATCTCCGAGACGCCGAAGTCCTTCGACTTCTTGGAGGCGCGTTTGACGAGGATTGCCTCGCCCGTGACCTTGGTGACCGTACCCGACTCATGGGCGACGACCACCGCCCCCGAGTCGCGGGCCGCCCGTGCCTCCATACCGGTACCCACCAGAGGTGCCTCGGGACACAACAGGGGCACGGCCTGGCGCTGCATGTTGGATCCCATCAGCGCGCGGTTTGCGTCGTCGTGTTCCAGGAAAGGAATGAGTCCCGCCGCCACGCTCACGAGCTGCTCGGGGGAGACATCCATATACTGGACCTCTTCCTGCTTCACTACCGGATAGTCATCGCGGACACGTGCTTTGATGAACTCGTTCACGAATTTGCCGTACCTGTCCAGCGGTGCGTTGGCCTGGGCGATAATGAACGGGTCCTCATGGTCGGCCGTCAGGTATTCGATGGTGTCGGTGACCTTGCCGTTCTTAACCTGCCGGTAAGGAGTCTCGATAAAGCCGAACGGATTGATGCGGGCGTAAGTTGCCAGGGAGGAGATGAGCCCGATGTTGGGTCCTTCGGGCGTCTCGATGGGGCAGATCCTTCCGTAGTGGGTGTGGTGCACGTCCCGCACCTCGAATCCGGCACGCTCGCGGGTCAGGCCACCCGGCCCCAGAGCCGAAAGACGACGCTTGTGCGTGAGTTCGGCCAGCGGGTTGGTCTGGTCCATGAACTGGCTGAGCTGGCTCGAGCCGAAAAAAGCGTTGATCACCGCAGAGACGGTGCGTGCGTTCACCAACTCCTGTGGGGTCAGCGAATCGCTGTCCCGCAGACTCATCCGCTCCTTGATGGTGCGGGCCATACGGGAAAGCCCGACGCTGAACTGGTTGGAGAGGAGTTCACCCACCGTACGTGCCCGCCGGTTGCCGAGATGGTCGATGTCATCAACATTCCCCTGCGTGTTCCGCAGCCTGATCAACTCGGCGATGATGGCCACGAAGTCGCGGTTGTCCAATACCCGTTTGTCGAGGGGAACATCCAGTCCCAGACGGTTGTTCATGCGGTAGCGACCCACTTCTCCCAGGTCGTAGCGCTTGGGGTTGAAGAAGAGCCGCTCCAGCAGCTGCCGGGCTATATCCACATTGGGCGGATCACCGGGACGCAGCAGGTTGTAGATGCGGTAGAGCGCCTCCTCCGTGTTGTGGGTCGGATCTTTGGCCAGCGCGTTCTCGATGACGGGCGCTTCGCGGCGGCTCTCATCAGAAACGACAACTGTGACCTTCTTCATCTTCCGGTCGGATAATTCGGAGACGACCTCCTCATCGATTACGCGTCCGGCTTCGTAAAGGATTTCGCCGGATTCGGTGTCGACTACCGGATCCGCCAGGTGGCGGTCCACGGCCTTCTCGTCCACCTTGATTCCTTCAACTTCAAAGAAGAGCCGTAGAATTTCCTCGTTTGTACTGTATCCAAGAGCCCTGAGCAGAACGGTGACCGGCAGCTTCCGGCGGCGATCGATGTGAACGTACATCACATCCGCCACATCGTGGGAGAACTCCAGCCACGAGCCGCGGAAGGGAATGATCCGCGTGGAGTAGAGCCGCTTTCCATTCGGGTGGATAGTCTCATCGAAGAATACGCCCGGGGAACGGTGGAGCTGGGTTACGATCACACGTTCTGCACCGTTTACGATGAAGGTTCCACGGTCGGTGAGTAGGGGAAGCTCCCCCAGGTAGGTGCTCTGTTCGATTATGTCCTTGACCCGTTTCTCATCACTTTCAGAATCACGGATTATCAGGCGCAGACGAGCTTTCAAGCTCGCTGCATAGGTCATGTTGCGATCCTTGCACTCGTCGACGGAGTACTTCGGCTGGCCGATCGAGTAGTCGATGAACTCCAGCGTGAAATTCCCGTGTACATCGGTGATGGGGAATATCTCCTGGAAGACGGCTTGCAGGCCCTGGTTCTCCCTCTTTGATGGGGAGACACTTGCCTGAAGAAACGACTCGTACGAGTGGAGCTGTACAGCCAACAGATTCGGCATATCCACCGGAGCGGTAAGCTTACCGAAACTGTGCCGTTTGATGGTGCCTGTCCTCATTGCCACCCGGCATCACTCCTTTGCCATACATGAGAACAGCACTTTCCATCCAGGTACCGTAGCCTCGGCGCCCAAAAGGAGTGCTGCTCGGTTCCGCGAATGTTCACGAGCGTGCTGTTGGCTACTTGATCTCGACCTTGCCGCCCACTTCTTCGATCTGCTTTTTGACGGCCTCGGCCTCTTCCTTGGGAACCCCTTCTTTGATCGGCTTGGGTGCGTTGTCCACCAGATCTTTTGCTTCTTTGAGACCCAGACTGGTAAGCGTACGCACCACCTTGATAACCTGGATCTTGTTTTCACCGATATCACTAAGGATTGCATCGAACTCGGTTTGCTCCTCCTCGGCGGCCGCACCCGGCGCGGCGGCAGCAGCGCCGGCGGCAACCGCGACAGGCACCTGCGCCGAAACGCCGAACTTCTCCTCCAGGGCGGATACCAGGTCCGCCAGTTCCATCACCGTCAGAACCTCGATCGATTCGACGATGCTTGCCAACTTATCAGCCATGGTTTCTCCTTCGAACCGCCCACCTCAAGGGGGGACTACCGTTCATAAATGTAACCAATTACTCACCCTTTTCGTCCGGCTCACGCCCTTCAGCAGACTCTGCTTCTTCTTTTGCTTCTTCTTTTACTTCTGCTTCTACTTCTGTTTCTGTTTCTACTTCAGCCTCTGCTTCTACTTCAGTTACTTCTTTTGCTTCTGTCTCAACTTCAGCCTCTACTTTTACTTCTGCCTCGGCTTCAGCTTCTGCTTCTACTTCTGTTACTTCTTCTGCTTCTGTCTCTACTTCTGCCTCGATTTCTGTTTCTGTCTCCGGCTCAGCTTCTTCGGGCTCTCCGACGGACTCAATCTCTGCATCCAGTCTCTGTCGGAGATCATTCAGAGCGTAGACCAGCCTGCGCGATACATCGGATAGGGCTGTAACCAGCCCCCTCGTCGGGTAGGCAAGCATATAGAGAATCTTGGCGATCAACACATCACGGTCCGGCATGGCGGCCAGCCGCATGTAAATATCGACCTTAATTGCCTCGCCCCGCAGCAGCCCGCCTTTGAAGGCCAGAAGATCTGCTTCCCTTTTATGATCGTCCTGGAACTCCTTGATAACCCGGGCGGGAGCTACCGGGTCCTGCATCCCGACAGCAAGAGCCGTTGGTCCTTCCAGGTCAGCGATCCATTTCTCGAGACCTATTCCGTCGGCCGCTCTCTTCAGAAGGTTGTTCTTTACGACTGTGTACTCGACGCCGGCCTCCCGGAACCGGAGGCGCAGAGCGTTCATCTTCGCCACATCGATCCCACGAAAGTCGGTCAGAAAAACACTTGCCGCCTCACTCAGAATGGTCTTCAGGCGTTCGACCTCCTCGACCTTCTCCTGCCGGGGAGGGCGCTCAGTCCTGGCCAGTTCCTCCGTATGTGTCAGTTCAGCCTCGGCGACTTTCATCGTGAGTACGTCTCCGTAGGACGGGTTCAGGCCACAAGAGCCTGTGCTGACGTCCGGTCCACTTTCACGCCCGGACTCA
>JAUVWC010000077.1 GCA_030604325.1 Candidatus Zixiibacteriota bacterium
CACGTGCTCAGGGCGTACATCATCACCTTCTTCAATGTTACAGCTCCTTCCCGTCCCAGACCGTCAATAACAACAATGCGCACGGCATATCTGAGCAAAGCTATTAAATGAGACCAGCAAAAGGGACCGGCATCGCAGACATCTCTCGACTACTATCTCAATCCTGTGCTTTTACGATTTCCGCGAAGCTGGCACCGAATTTCTCCCCTCTCCGGAGATCGTCTTCGGTGGGCTTTCCCGTGAACTCACAGGCGTCAACCAGCTCCCACTTCATGGGCTCGATGATTTTCCGGAGGTTCCTCAGCGCCCCCCCGCTCCACCCGTAGCTACCGAACATACCGACCTTTTTATTCAGTACGCGTTTGACAGCAGCCATCTCCAACACCTGAGACACCGGTGGGAAGAGGGCGCCCTCGTACGTGGGGGTCCCGACCATAACCCCCCTCTTCGTCCATAGCGAGGGGAGGATATAGCTGACATGGGTCCTCGCGGCGTCGAACACCTCAAGAGGTACCCCCACCCGGGAAATGCCCTGGGCGACAGCATTCATCATCGTCTCTGTATTGCCGTACATCGAGCCATAGACGATGGTTATACCCACTTCGGTTGCACCCGTAGCATATTCGGCCCATCTCTTATAGAGGTCCACGATGAGCTGGGAATGCTCTCGCCATATGAGCCCGTGGGAGGGGGCTATGATCTCCACCGGTACCTCGGCCAGCTTCTCGATAGCCTTTAATACCGGTTTGCTGAACTTCGCCACGATGTTGACGAAGTAGCGAAGTGATTCTTTCTGGTAGAAATCCAGATCGGCGCACTCATCGTCGAAGATCGCCCCGCGCAGGGCCCCGTAACCGCCGAAGGCGTCACACGAGAAGAGGATGTGATCCGATGTCTCATAGGTCATCATCGTCTCCGGCCAGTGCACGAGGGGTGTGGAGAGGAACTGGAGCGTTCTGCGGCCCAGAGATAGCGTCTCTCCATCCTCGACGGCTTTGACGTTATCAGTTATCCCGTAGAAAGACTCCAGCATCTCCGATGTCTTGGGAGAACCGAGGATCGTCGCCTGGGGAGCTATCTGCCTGAGTGTATTCAACACGCCGGTGTGATCCGGCTCCATGTGGTTGATGATCACATAGTCAATTTCCGAGACAGCTGCAATCTCGGCTATCTGGTCGAAGAACTCGTCCGTCTTCAGTGCCTTAGCCAGGTCGACGATGGCCTTCTTCTCATCATTTATTAGGTAGGCGTTGTAAGTGACCCCCTCCTCGGCGATGGGCCACAAACCCTCAAACAGATCGGTCGTCCTATCGTTTACACCTATCCAATAGATATCGGGTTTAATCTCAACTGCTGGCATACATCAGATCTCACTCATCCACCTGGGTCGCCAGGAAGATCTCCAATCCCATCTGCTCGATTTAGCCTCCCCAGGTCTCCAGTTGGTCGACATGCTCATCCTCATCCAGGAGTATCTCCTCGAGTAAATCCTTGGTGGCGTTGTCGGCCGCCTCAACACAGATGGCGATACCTTCGTTGTAGCTTTTTGCGGCGCCCAGCTCTGCCTCCAGATAGTTCCGGATCTATGCCGGCACATCTTCGCGGTTAATATGATGAATATTGGAGGATAATAAACTGAATTCCCGCACCCCTCTCAAGGGACACCTGTCGACATTGGAAGAACCTCCCCAGTTGAAGCGTAGGACTGGCATGACTCCTACAGGAAGCCTAAATTGTGCCCGCAATCGAGTCTTAACTACTCATTTCCATATGGGAAGCGGGCGCGTTTACGTCCGGAGCTTCCGGACAGTTGCTGATGGGGACGTTCACTATGGGAGGCCCAATTGGGTACAGGTTTAGAAGTAATCCTTTTCCTTATTGCGTTGGCGGCAGTCGCCGTAGCTGCGCGCCTCTACGCCGTCAGACGACGTGAATCACGGGAAAAGGATCTCCTCTTCGATGTCGGTATGCGGATCTCCGCCACGCTCGAACAGGACGAAGTGCTGAATCTTATCCTCGATGGCCTGCAGGAGGTGGTGGGCTATGATGCGGCGGCGATATTCCTGGTGGACAGTGAATCGGGGGAGATCGATTACCACATTGTTCGCGGATACGAAGAGAAGTATCTGAACAAGGTTAAACTCAAGGTGGGTGAGGGCCTTGTCGGTGTGGCGGCCGAGAGTGAAGAGCCGGTCATTGCCAATGATGTGCGCATGGATCCAAGGTACGTGAACGCCAGGCCGGCCACCCGGAGCGAAATAACCATACCCCTGTCGGTCGCCGGGGAAGTGATAGCCGTTCTCAACCTGGAATCGGACAGGGTACGTGCTTACCGCAGCCGGGATCTAAAGCTCCTTCAGACCTTTGGATCTCAGGCCGCTGTGGCCATCGAGAACGCCAGCTGCTATTACGACACCAAGGAAAGACGCGTCCTCGAAGAGGAGCTGGAGATAGCCGGTGAAATCCAGCACGCCCTTCTTCCCCACTCGCCTCCCGAAGTCCCGGGCCTCGACATTGCTGCCCAGATACAACCCAGTCATAGCGTGGGAGGTGATCTGTACGACCTGGTGCCGCTGGGTGAAGGACGCCTCGGGGTAGCCATTGGCGATATATCAGGCAAGGGAGCACCGGCGGCCATACTGATGGCCAGCCTCTACGCCTCCTTCCGTTCTCTGACCCGCAGGGCGCTGACCCTGCCCGACATAATGGTCCAGCTGAACAATTTGATCTGCGAGAACTTCCGGATAGAGCGTTTTGCGACGTTTTTTTACGGGATCATCAACATGAACGAAATGGAGATGACCTATTCCAATGCCGGGCACTTCGCCCCGCTTCTGATCAGGCCGGGAGAAAAACCAGAACAATTGAGTAATGGGGGGATCGTCCTGGGATATATGCCCGATTCGGAATACGGTGAACGGACGGTGAAACTGCAGCCGGATGATCTGCTGGTTCTCTATACTGATGGTATCATTGAGACCGAGGATCCCAGCGGGGAGATGTTCGGCGAGGAGCGGCTGGTGGACATCGCCGCGACTCTAATCGGACAGTCAGCCTCGGACGTGCTGGAGGGGCTATGGGATGCGGTGAGGAACCACTGTGTGAATTGCGCTCAGGCTGACGACATTACACTGGTGGTGATACGGATTCTCTGAGCAGCTTACCCACCAGCATGCGGATTTCATCCCGTACGGCACGATATATGGCAGTGATCTCCTCATCAGTGCCGGTGGTCTTCCCGGGATCGGCCAGCGGCCAGTGGATCTTGCGTGTTCGGGGCGGAAGCACGGGGCAGTGCTCATCGGCGTGACTACATAGCGTGACAACTATATCCGCCCATTCCAACATATCGTTAGTGAGACGGGTCGACTCCTGCTCCAAGATGTCAACTCCAACCTCTGCCATCACCGTTATCGCCCGCGGGTCCAGCCCGTGAGCCTCGATCCCCGCCGACTTCACTTCCACGCGGCCGGCTCCCATCTGCCGCAGAAAACCCTCGGCCATCTGGGAGCGGCAGGAATTGCCGCTGCAGAGAAAGAGGACCCGGAAAGGACCGTTCACCCCTCGAATCCCTTCATTGCCTGGTCAACCCGAGCTGACTACAAGGCCCGATGCAGTCAGCTCTGGTGTCCGGCCGGTTGATACCGGCGGTTTGATATCAGTCTAGCCCTCGCCCCCGTTTAGAAGCCTCAAGCTGTTGAATATCACTAGCAGCGAGGCTCCCATATCGGCGGCGATGGCCATCCACAGCGAGGCTGCTCCGAGAAAAGCGAGCAGAATGAAGGTTAGTTTCAGGCCGAGGGCGAAGGCGATGTTCTGATTGATTACCCGCAGGGTCCGGCGCGAGTGACGGATCAGCCAGGGCAGTCTCGACAGATCATCGGACATGAGGGCAATATCCGCCGCCTCGATGGCCGCATCGCTTCCCGCCACGGCCATGGCCACCCCGACCGTAGCTACCGCCAGCGCCGGGGCATCGTTGACACCATCCCCGACCATGGCCACATTGCCCAGTTCTTTAACCAGCGACTCCACCGCTTTCACCTTATCCTCCGGCAGGAGCTCGGCCTGGTATTCGTCCACACCGGCCTCCCTGGCAACCGCCCTGGCCGTACCCTCGTTATCACCGGTGAGCATCACCAGCTTCCTGACACCGAGCTCACTCAGCTGGTTCAATACATCCCGGGCCCCACTGCGCAGTGAATCGGCAATGCTGATCAAGCCGCAAACATGCTCCTGGTTGCCGACCGCAACTACCGAACGGCCGGAAGCCTCCAGCTCCTCGGCCATATAGTGCACCGGACCGGTCTCCACACCCTTCTCCTCCATCAACCGGTGACTGCCGATCCAGAATATCCGCCCCCCAATCTTCCCCTCGGCCCCCTTGCCCCTCATCACGCGGAAGTCCTCGGCCGAGACAAGGTCTATCCCTTCTGAGGCGGCCCGGCGGCGGATAGCCCGGGCCAGAGGATGCTCGCTGTGGGCCTCGAGGGTACCGGCCAGCTCAAGAAGCTCCTTCTGATCATGCCCGCTTAAAGCGATGACCTCCTGGACCTCCGGACGGCCGACGGTCAAGGTGCCTGTCTTGTCCAGGGCGATACACTGCAGGCGGCCGGCTGTCTCCAGATAAACGCCACCCTTGATCAGAATCCCGTTCCGTGCCGCTGTGGTAAGCCCCGCAACAATACTCACCGGGGTCGAAATCACCAGAGCGCAGGGGCAACCGATGACCAGGATGACCAAACCACGGTAGAGCCACGTCAGCCACGGCCCGGCAGAGAAGAGCGGGGGCAGGAGGGCTATCGCCAGGGCGAGGAGAATCATAGCCGGGGTGTAGTAACGGGCAAACCGCTCAACTCTCTGCTCGCTGGGGGCCCGTCGCGAGTGAGCCTCCTGGACGAGGCTGATTATTCTGGCCAGGGTCGTATGACTGGCTTCTCTGGTCACCCTCATCTCGAGGACGCCGTCTTCATTGATCGTCCCGGCGAACACCTCGTCGCCGGGCCCCTTGGGGACGGGAATCGACTCGCCGGTAATGGGCGCCTGATTGACCGTCGAGGAGCCCCCGGTCACCTCCCCATCGAGAGGGACCTTCTCCCCGGGGTGAACCACTAGTACAGCGCCGACGGGGATCTTTTCGGCCGGCATCTTCCTGGCACGGCCGGTTTCGGGATCGAGCAGGCGCGCCATAGACGGTGAGAGTTGAAGGAGGCTCTTTATCGACTTTCGCGCATGACCCACACTCCAGTGTTCGAGGAGAAGGGCCACGGCGAAAAGGAAGGTGACCATGGCCGCCTCCAGCCATTCACCGATAGTCACCGCTCCGATGACGGCCACCGTCATGAGTAGATTCATATCGGGTCTGAACCGCCGGGCGGACGCCAGTGCCCGGGGAGCGACGAACCAGGCGCCGGTGATAATCGAGCCAAGATAGAAGATGATCGACACCAGGGGTAGAGTATGCCCGGCACTATGGCCGGCCACGAGGGCGTGCATGACGCTCCCGTGCAGAATGAGATGACTGGAGAAGCCTCCCAGTAGGAGCACCCCGCTGATACAGGCCATGCCCGGACGTCCATATCTCTGCCAGGCAGATGGAGTAGCCTCCTCCACCACGTGTTCCCAGGGAACGGCCTTCATACCTGTCGCGGCTATAGACTTCCTGAGAGCATCCGGACCGGTCCTGTCCGGATCGTAGTTCACGGTGAGCCGACGGTTGAGGAGATCGAAATCGAGGTCCAGGACACCGGCCACCTCCCCCACCTCGCGCTTGAGGATCTCCACCTCCTCAGCGCAGTCCATCTCTTCTATCCGGAACCGCACCATGGCCGTCATGAGTCGATCACTGCTCCGCATTCAGGTGATAGAGATCACGGACATGGTCAACAACACCCGCGCCCGCACGACGGATGAGCGCCGGCGGGCGCGGGTGTTGTTGAGTCAGAACAGACGTAGTTTACTTCTCGGGCTTGACCTTCACCACCGCCCCAATACCCTCGATGGCGATGGTCGCGTAAGTGGGTACCGGAATTTCCTTGGCCACCAGATTCATGTTGCACAGCGGGCACCGACCCTCGGTCTCCTGAACGACATCCGGATGCATGGGGCAGAGATAGATCGTCCTGGTCTCCGCAGCCTCTGCCTCCTCGGCCTGCTCATGCTCCATCTCGTGTTCTGCCTCGGCCATGTGCTCCGCGTGCGCCTCCGCCTCCTGTTCGGTGGTTATGACTTTACCCTGGAGTTCCACCAGGTGGCCGGTGGTCTCCTCACCGATGGGGAACCGTACGTCGGTCTGCATCCAGGCGATTCTCACGACCTTATCGCTGGCCAGACTGGGCATCACACCGATCCAGCACCCCGAACCGGTGCACATCTCGTAGACGTAGCCCACGGTGCGGACCTCTTTGCCGACATACTCCTCCGGTGACGCAATGATGTCGGCCAACGGGGTAATCTCGCTGATGGTCAGCGGCTCCCCATAGTTCTTGTCACCCTGTTGGGCGAAGACCACCGCGGCCAGGGCCAGAACCACAAGGCTCGCACTAACAAACCTTCTCATGTTTACCTCCTCGTTTTACTGCTTGTTTTAGGGTCTCTCCAATAATGAGAAATATAACATATAGCAAGCGGAGA
>JAUVWC010000164.1 GCA_030604325.1 Candidatus Zixiibacteriota bacterium
GGGGGAGACAAACTGGGTCTCCATCGATCCTCCCGCCGAACCTTTTCGCGCCCAGGTAAGTATCCGCTACAACAGCGCTGCCGCTCCCGCACTGGTTATCCCCACCGACCCCGGTTCCTTCCGCGTCGTCTTTGATGAACCGCAGCGGGCGATCACCCCCGGCCAATCCGTCGTGGTCTACCATGATGAAATCGTGCTGGGCGGTGGGATCATTCTTAGATAACCTCCATTGGCATGAGTAACGAAACAAAGCGACCTACGCTCCTACAACTGATTAACTATCTATTCCTGTACCTGTCGGGATCGTTCCTTGCCTTGCTTCCGCATCGAGCGGCAAGGACCATTTCCTGGTCACTTGGTGTAATTGCCTTCGACGTCCTGCGGATAAACCGCCGCTTGGTCCTCTCCTGGCTGGAGCAGGTCTTTCCCGAAAAAACTCCGGCCCAGCGGCGGCGTATAGGCCGTGCCGGACACGGAAACCTGGTTGTGATCGGGATGGAGACGATACGTGCCCGTCTGTTGAGCAGGCAAAGAGTGCTATCACTGGTGAAGCTGGAAGAGGAGAGCGAGGCTCTCATCCACAAGGTTATGGAGGAGGGCAAAGGAGTAATTTTTATTAGTGGGCACTACGGTAACTGGGAATTGCTGGGGGCCTGCCTGGCTGCAGTTGGCTATCCCTTCTTGGAAATCACTCAGGACCTACCTAATCCCCTCTTCAATAGGTTTCTCACAAATACCAGGGAAAGGCTGGGGATAAGCACTGTAAACCGCCGGGAAGCCGTTCGGGGTGTGTTTAAGGCCCTGAGAGATGGAAGTGCGGTAGGGATACTTGCCGACCAGGATGCCGGTCCGGAAGGGGGGATATTAACAGACTTCTTCGGAAAGACGGCGTCCACATTCAAAGGGCCGTTCGCCTTCGCCGTACGCTGCGATGCTCCACTGATAGCGGCATGGATATGTCGTGGTGAGAAGGGCCGTTACCGTGTCAGCTGTGAGCGTATCGACGAGCAGGCGCTTGCCGATCTTCCGGCTGACGCAGGTGAAGATACCCGTATTCGACGCCTTGCCGAAACCTTTGTGCATTGGTTGGAGGGGAGAATCCGCCAGGATCCCAGGCAGTACTTCTGGCTGCATCCCCGCTGGCAGTCCGGGTCATAGATGAACGACCCCCAATCCCAATCCAACCCCCAACCCAAATCCCAACCCCAATCCAAACCCAAAACCCAATCCCATCCCGAGACCCGTCCCACATTCCAGGATCGGCTCGAATATCTATCCCTGCGTCTGATGGGGCTGCTCATGGGCGCGCTGCCGCGACCGATGGCGCTGGGGCTGGCTTGGCCGCTAGGTGTCTTTGCCTTCGATATCGTCCGCATCCGGCGCAGAGTGACCCTGGAGAACCTCGCCCAGGCCTTTCCTGACAGAAGTCCGGCCGAGCGAAGACGCATCGGCAGGGGCGCCTTTATTAACCTGGCTGTCGTCGCAGTAGAGATGTTGCGCGCGCGCCACCTTACGCGGGAGAAGGTGCTCTCACTCGTACACATGGATGAGGAGAGCGAGGCTCTCCACCACCGGATTATGAAGGAAGGTAAGGGAGCGGTATTTGTCGGTGGACACTATAGCACCTGGGAGCTGATGGCCGCCCGGCTTGCAGCCACAGGCTTCCCTACACTTATCATCGTACAGCAGCAGCGTAATCCGCTGGTGAACAGAGACCTCGCGAAAAGCCGGGACAGATTGGGATTTCACCTTGTAGACCGTGGTAAAGCTGTTCGCTATGTGCTTAGTATGCTCAAGGAGGGGGGCGTGGTGGGCATACTGGCCGACCAGGATGCCGGCCCCAGGTTCGGGATATTTATTGACTTTTTCGGCAGACCAGCCTCGACCTATCAGGGACCTGCCGGTTTTGCCCTCCGGTGCGGCGCCCCGCTGGTGGGGGCCTGGATCCATCGAGAAGGGATCTCTTACACTGCAGGTTACCGGAGATTGGATGAGGAAGCATTGGTTGGGCTCCCTCCAGATGCAGATGAGGAGACCCGTATCCGGCGGTTGACCGAGGCCTATGTACAGTGGTTTGAGGAGCGGATCCGGATGGATCCAGACCAGTACTTCTGGCTGCACCGCCGCTGGAAGACCAGGCCTGAGCAGCAGACTGAGAAAAGCTGATGCGTCGAACCAATGTAACGAGCTAGTCGATGAGTCCGGCGAGTGCACCCGAAGTCGACACATCTACGAACGACCCGGAAGCCAACGGTCTGGTGATTATCCAGACCGCGTTTCCGGGGGATGTGATTCTGACCGGTGGACTGGTGCGCGCCATCCGGGGGAGCTGGCCCCAGATGCCGCTGGCGGTCGTGGTTCGCCCCGACTGCGAGCCTCTTGCCCGGATGATGGATCCGGGCCTTACGGTAATAACTTACGACAAGCGGGGCTCTGACCGTGGCCTGGCCGGCATAGGCCGACTGGCCCGGCAGTTGGCCGAAGGTCCCTGGAAAGCCGCCCTCTTGCCCCACCGTTCGATTCGCTCGGCGATGCTCGCCCGGGCCGCCCGGCTGAATCCCCGCATCGGCTTTGATGTGGGAATCCAACAGCTGGCGTATACGAGGGCTGTCCCGTACAGGCGCGGGATCCATGAAGTGGAGCGCAACAACGACTTGTTCGTCGCCCTGGTTGAGGAGTGGGAGCGGGACATAGATGCACAACCTCCCTTCATCTCCTCCTCTCTGCACGGTCCACTACTACAGGTTCCCAAAGAGGGCGTGGAAGAAGCGGGCGCAATCTTCGAAGCCCTGGGCGGTGGTGACAGGTTGCCGCCATTTGCGGCAATGGCGCCGGGATCGGTCTGGCCGACCAAGCGTTGGCCCCCCGAGTACTGGGTTGTGCTGGCCAGCTGGCTTGCCGAGGCGGACATGGCTATCGTATGGCTCGGAGGAGAAGAAGACAGGGATCTCTGTGAGCAGATCGCTGGGGCGGGCGGAGCGGGAGTGGTTGCTGCCGGAGCACTCTCATGGCCGGGAACCGCTGCAGTCCTCAGCCGGGCTCATGTGCTCGTGGCCAATGACTCCGCTCCCGTTCACCTTGCCGGGGCGGTGGGGTGTTCCACGGTTGCCATCTTCGGCCCGACGGTCCCCGGTTTCGGATTCGGTCCCTTGGGCAGAGGGAGCAGGGCAGTGGGTATCAGACTCGGATGCCGTCCCTGTCGTCTCCACGGCGGCCGGGCCTGTCCCGAGGGAGGCTTTCGCTGTATGAGGGATCTGCGGCCCGCTCATGTGTTTAGTGCTGTGGTCGACACGGTTTCCGCGAACTCGCAATCAACTCCGACATGACGATCGAGAATCGTAAACTGATTGGGAGAAGACCCCGCTGCACCCGCCTGGGATAAATGTAGACTTGCTTAAATGGAGGGCCTCTCCGAAATTTAAAGGAGTTATCGATTAGTCTATCTCGTGAATAACGGGTGACTGACCCGGTACCGCAACATGGGAGGATGCCAACAATGGCTTTGAAAGCAGGTCTATATGTGGATGCGGCCAACCTGTATCGCAAGGAAGGGCCCTCTATCAACTACCGCATACTGAAGGACTTCGTTTCGGGAGGGCGTGAGCTGCTCCGATGCAATGCTTATGTAACCGTCGATCCGGAGAATCCGAAGCCGGTCAAAGGATTCATCAGTGCGCTCCGGGATATTGGATTCAAGGTAATCGAGAAGGAGTGGTCGCGTTCGGTGGACGGACGGGTTAAAGCCAACATGGATATGGAACTGGCCGTTGACATGCTGACCCAGGCCGAGAATCTGGACGTGGTGATCCTGGCCTCAGGAGATTCCGACTTCGTCCGGCTGGTGCGTGCGGTCCAGAACCTGGGTAAACGTGTCGAAGTTATCGCCTTTCAGGACCGGATAGGTTTCGATCTGATCAAGGAAGCGGATGCGTTCAGTGCGCTGGAATCGATTGTAGACATTTTCATAGAAGCACCTGAGCCACCCCAGCCTATGACAAGCGAATCGCCAGCATTACAGGAGCTGAGCAAAAGGGAGGGCCGCATCAGACACTTTTTCCGTAAATAAGTCTATTGGGCTTCTGAACAAACGTCGGCGTTGAGCCGACGCCCTTACCTCTGGGCGGTGATCATATGACCACCCCTGCGATTGATCCGCACGAGGCGGTGGAACGACTCACGTTGATTCACAAAGAGCTGGAGATCTTTGCCGGCTCACTCAAGAAGCTTACTAAGGAC
>JAUVWC010000007.1 GCA_030604325.1 Candidatus Zixiibacteriota bacterium
ACTATCTTGACAGGGCTATAATGAAAAAACGCCCGTGGGTCAAGCAATCCCCCGGGCGTAAGGGGACCTTACGTTGATTGAAGATGGAGCGAGAGACGGGACTTGAACCCGCGACAATCACGTTGGCAACGTGAGGCTCTACCAGCTGAGCTACTCTCGCGTAATGGGCCGTCGGTGCGGACCGTATGGCCGAATTAAAAAGGTGTACCAATCCTCATATTGAATCAACGGAAATTTGCCGGTGGGCATGTCGGCTCGAATCGCTAACATAGAGGCCTGGAACGTGTTCTAATTGTGGTTTCTGAGGAAGAATAACCCCTGTTCTGGTGGGAGCGATCCTATGACGGCCACCACGAAGAAAGATCCGCGCAGCCTGTTTCAATACCTGCCCTCCGTGGAGGAGCTGCTGAAGGTTCTGCAGAAGAGTGCCGGAGCCGCCGGCGGCCGGCTGGTTCCGCAGGTGCGCACCCGTCTGGCCCGGCGTGTCGTGGGCCGGCTCCGCACAATGATCGAGGAGGGCACGTGGCAGCCCACCTCGCGCCGGCAGGCGCTGGGGCGCGCCAGGGCCGAGCTTCTGGCCGCCGCGTCCCGGCTGCTCGGGCCTCATCCCCGGCCGGTTATCAACGCCACGGGCGTGGTGCTGCATACCAACCTGGGCCGGGCGCCGCTGGCCGCCCGGGCATTGAAGGCACTGCGAGATGCTGCCGCCGGCTACAGCGATCTGGAGTTTGACCTCGAGAGCGGCAGCCGCGGCAGCCGGCTGGCCAGGGTCGAGGAGCTGCTCTGCGTGCTGACAGGTGCCCAGGCGGCACTGGCCGTAAACAACAACGCGGCCGCCGTGCTGCTGGCGCTGGATACGATGGCTTCCGGCCGACAGGTGATCGTCAGCCGGGGGCATCTGGTGGCCATCGGCGGCTCCTTCCGCATGCCGGAGATCATGAACAAGAGCGGGGCGCAGATAGTGGAGGTGGGCACCACAAACAAAACCTATTTGAAGGACTACGAGAACGCCATCGGCAGGCGGACCGCCCTCATCCTGCACGTGCACCAGAGTAACTTCATCCAGCGTGGATTCGTGCACCAGGTGCCGTTAGCAGAGTTGGTGGAGTTGGGTAGGGACCACAATGTGCCCGTTCTAGACGACCAGGGCAGTGGAGTTCTGGACGATGCCGGCAGTCTGGCTGTGCCCGCCGAGCCGACCATCGCCCAGAGCCTGGAGGCGGGGGTGGCGATCGTGAGCTGTTCGGGGGATAAACTGCTGGGTGGCTCCCAGGCGGGCATCCTGCTGGGGGCCCACGACTGGATCAACCGCATGAAGGAGAATCCGCTGGCCCGTGCCCTGCGCCTCGATAAGCTGCAGCTGGCGGCCATGGAGGCGACCCTGCGTCTCTACATGACCGGCGTCGCCGATGATGAGGTGCCGGTGCGCTTCATGGTCCGCACGGCGGAGAAGGAGTTGAAAGGGCGGGCCGAGCGGCTGTGTGCGGCGATCAACAAAGCACTGAGGGAAGAGGCACAGGACCGTATGACACGCAGTCCCAGCGGGCAAGGCGGTACCGGCCGGGGCGGTACCGGCCGGGGCCGGGCGGCGAAGCCGGCGCTGACAGCCAGGGTGGTACGTACCTCCGGTGCCCTGGGTGGGGGGAGCAGTCCCGAGGTCGAACTGGTGGATTGGGGGGTGGCTCTGGCGCCAGCAGAGGCGGATATGACGGCCTCCAGGCTGGAGAGAGCGCTCCGCAGGGGCCGGCCGCCGGTGGTGGCCAGAGTGTCGGAGGAACAGGTGATTCTTAATGTCAGGACGGTGTTTCCAGCCCAGGGTGAGCGTCTGCCCCGGCTGGTCGCCCGCGCCGCACGAGCGGCACGGGTCATCCGATAACCGTACCGGGAGTAGTGTGTGAAGTTATCCAAACTAACCATCTACGGATTCAAGTCTTTCGCCGATAAGCTGGAGCTCGAGTTCGGTGAGGGCATAACGGCCGTAGTTGGCCCGAATGGTTGCGGGAAGACGAATATCGTTGATGCCATCAAGTGGGCGATGGGTGAGCAGAAACCCACCTCCATCCGCGGTAGAACGATGGAGGATGTTATTTTCAACGGCTCGGTCAACCGCAAGCCGCTCGGCTTCGCCGAAGTATCCCTCACGGTAGATAACGCCGAGAACCTTCTCCCCGTTGATGTTCCGGAAGTAACCGTCACCCGCCGCCTTTTCCGCAGCGGTGAGAGCGAGTATCTGATCAACAACCAGCAATGCCGCCTGCGTGACATCCACGACCTGTTTATGGACACCGGGATAGGGAACAACTCGTATACGGTGATGCAGCAGGAAATGGTGGATGTGATCATCAGCGACAAGACCGACGAACGACGTGTCATCTTCGAAGAGGCCGCCGGTATCCAGAAATACAAGAGCCGCCGCCGCGAAACCCAGCACAGGCTCCGCAGTACCGAACAGGACCTGCTCAGGCTGGGTGATATCATCGCCGAGGTGGAGAAGGCGGTGCGCAGCCTCAAGCGCCAGGTCAACCGGGCGAAGCGGTTTCAGAAATACCGGGACCGGCTTTCGGTTGCCGAAGTACACCTGGCCCTGCTGAAGGACCGGACGTTCGAACAGGAGATGAAGCCACTGCGCGACGAGCTGCGCCGCCTGCGCGAATCGAGAGAGGGCACGGGTGCCGGTCTGGCCCAGAAGGAGGCCGCCGTCGCCGAGGCGAGGACGCAGGCGGTCGATCTGGAGAAGGTGGTGGCGGAACTACAGCGGGATGTGGACCAGGCCCGCGAACGGGTGCGCCGGGTGGAAGCGGAACTGATCGCCCTGCGCGAGCGCCGTACGGCTGCCGAAAATGCCGCACGGCACGGTCGGGGCGAGGCGGAGGAGATGGATCACCGGCGCAGCACCGCGCTCCAGGAACACCAGCAGCTGGATGAGGAACGGGAGCAGGCCGTAACCGAACTGAAGGATCTGCAGAAGGAGGAAGAGGCGGTCGAGGCCCGCCTCGAGGGGGTAGAGGAGCGGCTGGAAGAGGCGCAGACGGTGTTGGACGACCTGAAGGATCGCCACAACCGGGTGAGTACCTACTATCAGGATGAGGCGCAGCGGGCCGAGTTCCTCCGCTTCAAAGTGAAAGAGCGGGGGGAACGGATCGAGGCGCTGCGGGGCCAGCAGGCGCAGGCGCTGGTGGAAGCGGAACAGGCCCAGCTGGAGCGTACCCGGCTTGCCGGTTGTCTGGAGGAAGTTGGAGGGAAGCGGGACGAGCTGCGCCGGCTCCGGGAGGAAACGGAGCGGGCTCGCGAGGTGGCGGCCGAGGACCTCCGGGCCCATATCCGAAGCCTGGCTGAGGTGGAGGGGGGGCTGCAGGCGGCCACGGCCGAACGAGATGTGGTCAAAGAGCTGCTGCAGGGGCTGGAGGGGGTGGATGATGCGGTCCGCGATCTGCGTGGCTCTCAGGAGGAGGGATTCGGCCTGCTGTTGGCCGAGGTTCTGCAGGTGGATGAGGCTGCGACTCCCGCCGCGGAGGCAGTGCTGGGACCGGCACTGGAAGGGCTGCTACTGCTGGATGACGGCGCGCTCACACGGGCGCTTGACCGATTGATGAACAGGGAGGAAGGGGGCAGGGCCGTCCTGCTGGCGCCGCATCTGGCCGGGGGCGCCCCGGTGGAGGAACCGGGATGGGCCCGTGGGCCGGGGGATGCCGGCGTGGGTGGCCGGCTGGCGGATTACGTCCGGGGGGAGGGGCTGGAAGCCCGGGTGGCGCGCGGGCTGCTCTCACGCGTGCTGTGGGTCGAGAGTCTGGATCAGGCGCTCGACATGGCAGCTAACGCCTGCCGCAGCGGCTGGACGCTGGTGACTTCAGCCGGCGAGGTGGTGGCTCCCGGCGGATACATCTGCGCCGGACGTCCCGCTGCCGGATCTGCCAGCGGACTGCTCACGCGGCGCTACAAGCTCGAGGAGCTGAACACACGTGTGGACCGACTCAAGAGCTCGCTGGTGGAAGCCGAAGCCGCCCTGCGGCGCCGGGAGGATACCCTGGTAGAGCTGCGTGAGCGATCCGCTACGGTCTCCGGTGAGCTCGAGAGCGTAGTGAACACCCTGCAGGAAACAGAATGGGCACACAACAGCGCGGACTCGAGGCACGAGACGCTGACGGAGCGGGCCTCGGAGCTGGGAAGCCGGATCGGGGATGACGGGACCGAACTCGATGAGGATAAGACCGAACTGCAGAAGCTTAGCCCCCTGCTGTCCAAGGCGCTGGAGGAGAGTGGGGAGCTGGGGGGCGCCCTGGAGGACCAGCAGCGGCGTGTGGAGGAAATCGCCTCCGAGCAGGACAAGAAGCGACATCTCCTGCAGGAGATGAGGCTGAACCGGGTCCGATTGGAACACCGCATCGAGGGCCTGCAGCGTGAAATGAAGCGGCTTGCCACGAGCGCCGAGGAGCTGGCCGAGGCGGCCGAACGGCGCCGCGGGGAAGCCGCCGAATCGGAGGCGACCCACAAAGCCCTCGGCGAGGAGATCGGGAAGGAGGAGGGAGTTCTCGAGCAGCGTCAAGAAGTGCGCCGGAAGCTGGAGGGCGACCTGGAAGGCCGGGAGAAGGCTTTCCTGGAGCACCGTAACCGGATGCAGGAGCTGGAAGAAGAGCTGCGCAATGAGCGCCGCATGCGTGAGGGCCAGCAGGAGCGCGTCCACTCTGTCGAACTCCGCCTCTCGGAGCTGGGCATGCGCCGCGAGAATCTGGCCGAGAGGATCCGTGAGGAATACGACGTCGACCTGGGCGAGGTAGGGGAAGCGGAGCTGCTGGAGGAGGGAGCCGAACCCCCGACCGCGGAGGCACTGGAAGAGGAAGTCCTCACCCTGCGCGAGCGCCTCGACCGCTTGGGTCCGGTGAATCTGCTTGCCTTAGAAGAGTACGAGGCCGAGAAGCAGCGCTTCGACTTTCTGGAGGAACAGCGCACCGACCTGGAGGAAGCCAAACATACCCTGCAGCAGACCATTCGGAAGATCAACAAGACCGCCCGCAAGCGGTTTATGGAGACCTTCGAAGAGATCAGGTCTAGTTTCCGGAAGACCTACGCGCAGTTCTTCGAAGGGGGCGAGGCGGACATCTATCTCGGAGGCGAGGAGGATCCGCTGGAAGCCCGGATCGAGATCGTGGCGCGGCCGAAAGGCAAGATATTGAAGAACATGGCCGCCCTTTCAGGGGGGGAGAAGGCGCTGACCGCTATAGCGCTGTTGTTCGCCATCTACCTGGTGAAACCGAGTCCATTCTGTATCCTGGACGAGGTGGACGCTTCGCTGGACGAAGCCAACATCGGACGCTTCCTGAGAGTGATAAACCTGTTTGAGGAGGCCACCCAATTCATATTGATAACCCATAACAACCGTACGATGGAGGCGTCCGATACATTTCTGGGGATCACCATGGAGGAGCCCGGCGTTTCCAAGGTGGTCGGGGTTCGCTTCGACGAGGAGGCAGCCGCCTAATCACCGCCCTTTCTCCATCTCCCTGCACTCGATTTATCTTTCCATGATGATTAATGCTCTGCTTCCTCTTTGCATGCTGTCGGTCCCGTCTCGTCTAATGTAGGTTGATTGTCGGATTGATGGCCGATTTCCGTTCCAGAATCGCACGAGGACTGGCGCGAACGCGGGAGCTGCTCCTGAGGGACGTTTCCGAGGTCCTGCGGTCGGCTGGCGGGCTCGATCCAGACTCGCTGGATGAGCTGGAGGATCGACTGCTGGCGGCCGATCTGGGAGTAACCGCTGCCGCGAGCATCCGCCATCGGTTGGAGGAAGAGACGGGAAAGCGGCGGATATCCGAACCGGAGAGAGTGATGGCGCTCATCGCCGCCGCGGTGGAAGAATCGCTACTCGTCGCGTCGCGGCCCCGCCATTTCGATGAGGCATTTATCGAGAGGCCGCACGTCGTGCTCATGGTGGGTGTGAACGGCTGCGGCAAGACGACCACCATCGGGAAGCTGGCGCACTACTACAAGGAGGAGGGGAAAGAGGTCGTCGTGGCGGCTGCCGACACCTACCGGGCGGCGGCAGTGGAGCAGCTGGCAATATGGGCCGATCGAGCGGGGGCATACTGCGTACGTTCTCACGAGGGTGCCGATGCGGCAGCCGTTGCCTTCGACGCGCTGGAAGCGGCCCGGGCGCAGGGGGCTGATGTGCTGCTGGTGGATACGGCGGGACGTCTGCATACTCGTAAGGGACTGATGGAAGAGCTGGCCAAGATCCGCCGGGTCTTGGCGCAGAAGATGGAGGGAGCGCCGCACGAGACCGTGCTGGTGCTGGACGCGACCACGGGACAAAACGCCCTGGCCCAGGCCGAGGAATTCAACAAGGTGGTGGGGGTGACCGGGCTTATTCTGACCAAACTGGATGGAACCGCGCGCGGCGGCATCGTCGTGGCTGTGGCCGAACGCCTCGGAATACCGGTGGAGATGATTGGTGTGGGAGAGGAACTAGACGACCTGCACCCGTTCGAGGCGCGTGAATTTGCCGCCGCCCTCCTGTCGCCGGAGACCGTCGGATGAATCGCACCCGCTTCCTCTTACCCGCCGTATGGATCGCTTTCTTCGCCTCCGGACCCGCGGGACTGGTGTACGAGGTGATATGGGCCCGCTACCTCGATCTGGTACTGGGCGGTACGGCGTACGCTCATATCATGGTGCTGGCGGCCTACATGGGTGGGCTGGCGCTGGGGGCATGGTTCTTCGGCCGGCTCGCCGACCGGTTTTCCGAGCCGCTGGTAGTCTATGCCTATCTCGAGATGGCTATCGGCCTCTACGCACTGGCTTTCCCGACTCTCTTCTCCCTCGGCAGCAGTTTCTATCTGCTGCTGGCCGAACCACTGGGGACCGTAGGGATCGGCGGTGTTGTCAACAAGTTCATCATCTCGGTACTGCTGCTCGGCCCGTCGACATTCCTGATGGGAGGCACGCTGCCACTGCTCACCCGCGCGGTGACCGCGCTGCCCGAGCGGGTAGGGCGGCGGGTCTCCGGGCTCTACTTCATCAACAGCCTGGGGGCGGTGTGCGGCGCACTTATCGCCGGTTTCATCCTCATCCCCGGTCTCGGCGTGCGGGCTACCCTCACCGCGGCCGCGGCTCTGAATATCACGATCGGCATATCGCTGCTGGTGGCATGGCGCTACGGCGGATTGGTCCGCGACAGGTCTGATGAATCCCTTGGGGCAGAACCGGCCGGACAGGTCGATCTGACGAGGCAGAGCGAGAAGGCGGGGCAGGGAGGAGGGGAGTTTGAAGGAGTGGCAGAGAGACGGCTCGCCCTCTGGGCGGCCGTCGCCGTATGGGGAGCGGGGCTTTCCGGCATGGTGGTGATGGTCTACGAGGTGAGCTGGATCCGACTTCTCTCCACCATCCTGGGTTCCAGCACCTACTCATTCACCTTGATGCTGGCGGCCTTTATTACCGGTATAGCGCTGGGTTCCCTGGTGGCGCGCTGGCTTGCCCGCTTCACACGCCCCTTCCTCTTCTTCGGGGTGAGTCAGTTCCTGGTCGGGGCAAGCCTGCTGCTGGCGCTGCCTCTCTATGCCGGACTCCCCTACATCTTCCTTGGTCTGCAGAGTATCGCCGCCCGTACCGAGGGGGGATACCTGGTCTACGAGGCCGTCAAGTACCTGTTCTGTCTGGCGGTGATGCTGCCTCCGACCCTTGCTTCGGGAGCCGCACTGCCGCTGGCCACCGACGTGGCGGCACGCCTCTCCCGGCGGGTGGGTCAGTCGGTAGGACGGGTCTATGCTGTAAACACGCTGGGCACCATTGTGGGGGCGCTGCTGGGCGGCCTGGTTCTTCTGCCGGTACTGGGGATCAAGCTCACCCTCGAGGTGGGGATTGTCGTGAACATGGCCTTCGGCCTGTGGGTGCTCTTCCTCCATCCGTGGGTCGGGGCCGGCAGGCTGAGGGGTCTTGGGATGGGTGCGGTCGCGCTCATCGTGGTCTACATCCTGGTCGCACCAGCGTGGGATCTGCGCGCGCTGGCCTCCGGCGTGTTCCGCGAGCGGCAGGACGTGGGTCCGATACGCGAGCAGTTCAAGGAGCGCATCAGCGACCTGGAAGTCGTTTTCTACGAGGAGGATGTCAACAGCACGGTGGCGGTGTTGCGGCGGAACGAGAATTTCTCCCTGATAGTCAACGGGAAGGCGGATGCGAGCACCTACGTGAGGGATAGCGTGACCCAGACGCTGATTGCCGCCATCCCGGCGATGATGGTTCCGAGCGCCAAAAGGGCTCTGGTGATCGGATTGGGCAGTGGGCAGACCGCCGGCCACCTGCTTCAGTATCCCGTGCAGCGGGTGGAGGTTGTGGAGATCTCCCCCGGAGTGGTGCGGGCGAGCCGGTTCTTCGACCATATGAACGGGCGGCCCCTGGACGATCCCCGTACCGTGCTGGTCACACAGGACGCCAAGACCTATCTGCTGACCCGACCACACGCGCGCTACGACCTGATCCTGTCGGAGCCGAGTAACCCGTGGATCGCCGGGATCGGCGGTCTGTTCACCGTCGAGTACTTCAGCGCCATGAAGGAGCGGCTTGAACCGGGAGGTGTGATGGCTCAGTGGATTCATACGTACGAGCAGAACGATGAGACACTGGGGTGCGTCCTGCTCACCTTCTGCGAAGCATTCCCCTACGTCACGGTATGGGGCATGTCGGTGACGGACCTGGTGCTGGTGGGCAGCAACGAACCTGTGTCGTGGGATTTCGAGTCCTCCCGCACCGCGTTCCAGCGCCCCGGCGTGGCGGCAGATCTGGCAAGAATCAGCATGGGCGACCTCTTCACCCTCCTGAATCAGCAACTCATGAGCCCGCTCAGGGTAGCCGAGGTCACCAGCCTGGGCGGGCGCCTGAACACGAACAACTTCCCCTTCCTAGAGTACCAGGCGCCGCGGGTCTTCTTCCTGGACGCCGAGGCCACCCTCCACGCCCGATTCGACGAGCGCAACTGGACCCTGCGAAACACGGGACTTGAGCTGGCCCGCTACCTGGAAGGACGTGAACCGACACCGGCCGAACTGGTCAACTCTATCGATTGCATCCGCGACACGGGGGGGATGCTGCCCCGGCTGGAGGCCTCGGCGACGGCTGCCTGGCTCGAGATGGAACCGGATACTCCGGCAGGTGTCGAGGAGGCTATCCTGACGGGGTACCTGTCGCTGAAGGCTAGCGTGGACAAGACGGCGAAGCTGGCCCGGGATGATCCAAATAATCACCGCTATCTGAAGATGTACGCTAAGGCTCTGCTCGATGCGTACGATCTGACGCGCAGCGTGGTGTACCGAGCCGACGGATTAGCTGCCCAACTACTGGAAGTGCTGCCGCGGGCGGCGGAGCTGGTTGCTGAGGAGAGGAAATACTACCTGTACAGACTTGGTCAGGTCTTCTACGACCAGGGCAGATATGATGAAACGGTGGGAACGATGACGGAGGTTGTCGACCTGCTTGGAGCGTCGGCGGATCCGACGGGGCTGCTCCGCCTGCTGCAGCCAGGAAAGGAGGAGATCCCCGCCAACCTGGGGCCGACCGTCGATCCCCGGATGCCTCCTGACTATGTGCTCATCTACCTGGGCCGGGCGCTGCTGAAACTCGAACGGTACGAGGAGGCCCTTGAAGTCTTCCGCCGCGGGTACGAGCTCAATCCGAGGAATCCGGTGGTTTCCTTCTACTTCGCCGAGCTGCACAAGGGATTTACCAGCGGCCGCTACTTCTCGTTGATGCCGCAGAGATGAAGTCCGTGTCGCCATCTGATGCCATATCAAGCGCGGAATCAAGCACCGCCCGTCACGTGATCCCCATGCTGGTTCGGTGCGCGATCGCGTGCCTGCTGCTGGGTGCTGCCTCCGGGTGTGCCCGCTATGTACCCACGGCCCGGCTCGATTTAGTGGAACTGGGTGCCGAGGGGATCCTGCAGCGCGCCGCTGAACAGGCGGGCAGTGTGAGCAGTCTGCTATCCACCGGAACACTGCAGGTGAGGACAGATCGGGGGGGTCTTACGGCGCGGTGTGCCGTTCTGTATGCCGAGCCGGATTCCATCCGGTTAGAGGTGAGCGCCGCGCTCGGGATAACGGTTATTCAGGCCGTGGTGACCGGAGCCGACATCCAGGTATACATCCCGTCCGAGCGTACCGTGGTGGAGGGGACGATCGGGGCGGACGAGGTGCTGGAGATCGGGGGCATCCCGCTGGAGCTGGACACCTTGAGGGAACTGGTGCTGGGGCCGGCGATCGCCCGAGACTGGGTCGGCCTGGCAGCGAGAGTGGACCGGCTGGATATCAGTCCCACCAGGATCATCCTTGGTACGACTCAGCCGGACGGCTCGCGGTTGTTGTTGACGCTGGGAACCGATCTGTACTACCAGCGTGTGGATGTTATCGACTCCGGCGGCCGGATTGTCCAGGAGAGTCACTTTGCCGACTACAGGCGGATAAGACGTGCCCACCTGCCCCGGGTGGTCAGGGTAGTCTATCCCGACCGCTACCTCGAGCTGACCTTCGAGGCAACCCGGCAGAATGCACGACCCGGCCGGAAGCCGAGCGATTTCGTACTGGGGCTGCCTGCCGACGTACGTCGGCTGCCGCTCCTGCCGCCCCCGTCACGGCCGTGAAGCGATGGAGCGCTTGAAGGCACTTCTACGGCTGACCCGTCCGCCCAACGTGGGATTGGCGGCGATATCGGTAGTGATAGGAGCTGTAACCGGTTCCCTATCGGTCGCCGCGTGGTCTCCCGTTCTGTGGGCGGCGCTGTCGGCAGCGCTGGTGACCGCCGGGGGTAACACCCTCAACGATGTTGCGGATGTGGCGGTGGACCGCATCAACAAACCCGGCCGCCCGCTGCCCAGCGGTGCCATCTCCACGGCCGCCGCCGCGTGGTGGGCCGGACTCCTGATGGCCGGGGGAGTGGCTTCGTCCTATCCGCTCCCGGCTGCCTGCCGGCTGATCGTCCTCTTCGCCGTCGCCGCGATATGTGCCTACAACTTCTGGGGGAAGGGCCAGCCGCTGATCGGTAATCTGATGGTGTCGATCATTTCAGGCCTTGCCTTCTTCTACGGCAGCCTGGCCGCGGACCGCGTGTGGTGGGGGCTGATCCCGGGGGTGCTGGCGTTCTTCTTCCATTTTGGGAGGGAGATCATCAAGGACCTGGAGGACATGGAGGCCGACCGCACGGGGGGACTGCGCACCTGGCCGCTTGTAGGGGGTGAGGCGGCCGCCCGCCACACCGCCCAGGCGGTGCTGATCGTGCTGCTGCTCATCCTGGTCCTGCCGACCCTGCAGGGATGGCTGGCGGTAGGGTACCTGATAGTCGCCGTGGTCGGTTTGGGCATTCCCGTCGCCGTGATAGTCATCGGTCTCCACCGGCAGCCGGACACGGCGGCCTACC
>JAUVWC010000148.1 GCA_030604325.1 Candidatus Zixiibacteriota bacterium
ACCAGGGTTCCCCCCACCACGAGCGCTTCCTTGTTGGCCAGGGCCACCCTCTTGCCTGCTTCCAGCGCACGTACAGTGGGCACGAGCCCGTCACCACCAACGAGCGCATTCAACACCACGTCGGCCTCGGCGTGGGTAGCGGCACGATTGATGCCCTCAGCCCCACCCAACAGCTCTATACGCCCTTCGATATCTTCCAGCTCCCGCTGCAGCTCCCCCACCATGGAAGCATCTGCCACTGCCGCCAGGGCCGGACGCCAACGCCTGACCTGCTCGGCCAATTTCTTCACCGACCGGTTAGACGTCAGTGCGGCAACAGACACCTCATCCCCGTGGGCGGCGAGGCCCTCCAGAACTTCGAGTGCGCTCCTGCCGATTGAACCGGTAGAGCCGAGAATAGATACATGGTACTCACTCATGGTTGCTCTATTATCACCCCATCCGTGGAAACTGACTAGTTTCCGTACACAAACGGCCCCTTTGCGCAATCTCGGCGTCAGTACCCATCCAGAGTTTGCGTGCCAACATTCGATGGACTCGCGGTCCAAACTACGGACCCCGGATGGGTACTGACTTGAACATTTATCACGCCATCAGCACATAATACAGCATAGGCACACTGAACAGTGTAGAATCGAAGCGATCCAATACACCCCCGTGTCCGGGCAACAGTTTACCGACATCTTTTACCCCTGCGCCCCGCTTCAGCCTCGACTCTGCCAGATCACCCAGCACAGCAGCCACACCGATCAGCAGCCCTATAAATACACCCTTGGGGAGACCCCACTCCAGCTCGGATATCAACGCTGCAAGTACCGCCCCTGTTACGGCGGCGGCCAGAAGGCCGCCCACCGTTCCTTCCCACGTCTTGTTTGGGGAAACAGACGGTAGCAACCTGTGCCGTCCCCAGGCAACCCCAATGAAATAGGCGGCCGTATCCGAGCTCCAAACCAGAAGCCACAACGCCACCACGAGCCAGGCTCCGCCCCCGGGGACCGGCCCGATGATGCCGGGTGCCCCGCGCAGCCACAGAAAATGGGCAAAGGGTATGGTCGGGTAGAGCCACGAGGTTGCCGTCCCTCCGATAACCGTCACCGGCTGTGGATCGTGTCGGAATACTTCTACCACCAGTATCAAGCCGGTACCCGCCAGCAGGAGCCAACCCCAGTGTACACCCCCCCACAGCCAGGCATCTAACAGCAGGGCAACAGCACCGGTTGAACCGACGATCCGGATCGGCCCGGCCCCTTTCTCCGGTGCAAAGAGACGGGCCAGCTCCCACAGGGATAGCAGAGTCAGGACCGCCACAAGGCAGAAGAAGAACACTCCACCCGCAATCGAGCATATCAGTAGTAGGGGTATACCAAAAAGCGCCACCAGTGATCGTAGGGGAAGCTCCGACCAGGACAAAAGTCTCTACCTGTTTATCTGGTCGCTGGTCTGCCCGAACCGCCGTTCGCGGTTCACATAATCGAGGAGAGCCAGATAGAACGCTTCGTCGTCAAAGTCTGGCCAGAGGATATCGGTAAAGTAGATCTCCGTATAGGCCATCTGCCAGAGAAGGAAGTTGCTGATTCGTTGTTCCCCGCTGGTGCGGATAAGGAAGTCGGGGTTGGAGATCCCGTGGGTCTGGAGGTACGGCTCGAACTCCTTGGCCGTCACCGGGCCGATCCGGCCTGTTGACAGGCGCTGTGCTACAAGTCGCTCAACCGCCCTCAGGATTTCGCTGCGCCCACCATAGTTCAGTACAAGGTTCAGAACGAGACCGTCGTTGCCGGCGGTCCGCTCCAGCGCGCGTTGAAGGCCGTTACGAGGTTCGGGAGGGACTTCGCTCAGGTCACCGGTGATGCGTAGCCTGACGCTGTTCCTGTGCAGCTCGCCTATTTCCCGCTCGATCGTCTCGCTCAGTAGATCCATGAGTGAACGGACCTCGCTCAGCGGCCGCTTCCAGTTTTCCTGGCTGAAGACGTAGAGGCTGAGAACCTGGACCTCGACTGCGTGGGCTGCTTCTACGATCCGCCTGACCGAGCGCACCCCGGCTTCATGGCCGGCAATCCGGTTCAGCCCTCGGTTTCTGGCCCAGCGGCCGTTGCCATCCATGATGATGGCAACGTGGGCCGGGACATTTCCCTTCTGGAGCAACTCTTCCCGGAGTCTGTCGGCGGCGGCGGTCTTTGTTGTCACATCCTCTCCCTCATAATGAGCGAACGCGCCGTAGCCGGACAGCAGCGGCGCGTTGCGGATTCCCATCCAGCTCCAGATTCTCTGCCGTGTAGAGGTCCAGGTCGCGGAAGAACGCCGGCTAGAGACTGGGAGGCGGAGGCGGGGCAGTTGTATCAGGATCGGCACCGGTTATCGCCCTGAGCTGCTCGGCCCTCAGGAATGCCGCCTGACCTTTGTCAATTTCCCCGTTCTGGACGTAATATATTCCCAGGAACTGCCATACGATGGAGTTGTTCGGATCCAGTTCCGCTGCCTTCTCCAGGTAGGGGAAGGCCTTGTTATATTCACCCTTGTCGGTGTAGACGAAGCCGATCTGGCGAAATGCATCGGCACTGAAGGGATCGAGCTCGATCACCCTCAGCAGATACGGCTCGGCATTCTCATTATCGCCTTCCTGGAGGTAGAGGTAGGCTATGTTCCACTGGTTGTCCAGGTCATCGGCGTCGAGCTCCAGGGCCTTGTTATAAAGATCCAGCGCCTTCTGCCTCTGGTCGGTGCGGACAAAGGAGATACCCAGCGCGGAGACCGCACCCGCTTCGGCCATATAATCTTCGATGATCGGCTCCAGGTTGCGGACACATTCTTCGTACTTCTGTTGGTTGAAGTACATGATGCCCATGTTCTTGCGCACTTCCGCGTTGTCCGGCTCCAACTCCAGGACCTTGTTATACATCTCCATCGCTTGATCGATCCTGTTCGTCTGCCCGTAGACGAAGCCGAGGTTGAGCCAGGCAGACACATTTTCCGGGAGCAGGATCGAGGCGATTATGAGATTATGTTCGGCCGCCTCATATTCACCGCGGTTGATCATCGTCCATGCCATGTTGTAATTGTTAATCCAGTAGCTCTCCAGGATCCGCGCCACTTCCCGGGCAATGGTAGGACTGAGCTGGGCGGCCCTGTCAAAGTGGTACTTGGCGGCCTCCCAGTTTCCGCTTGTCACCTCCAGGTCGGCAAAAATTTTGTGCGCCTCGGAATTGTCGGGGTAGAGCTCGATCGCCTTCTCCAGCGACGCCCTTGCGTTAGCCCAATCCTTGTTCCGCATGTACAGCTTGGCTGAAGTAACCTCAGGAGGTGCACAGCCTGCCGCCAGCACGGCCACGGCCAGCAAAGCCAGGATTGAACGAACCACGCCCTGTTTCACAGCATCCTTTTCCATTTATCTCCGGCCTCCTATTATCCCGGTGCAGGCCTGGCACGCCCGGAGGGCGACCGATCGGCACTGAGATGCCATCTAGCAACTTGTTAGTGGATATCCTATTAATGATATGTGCAAGCGGTCATTCCAGCAACCGCACTCTCCTGCTCTTAATAGTGACGGGCGAGATCGTACCCCGTTCACTCTCTGATGCACATAACTACTTCACTGATCTGACATCAACCGTTGTCGTTAACATAAAGAGGCGGGCTCCTGCAGAATGTTTACATCCTGTCGGGAGCAGAAACACCCAGCAGTCCCAGTCCATTGGCCAGCACCTGCCGGACCCCCAGGCAGAGTGCCAGCCGGGCAGCCTGACGGGCGGGTGGTGAGCCCACCACCCGGTGGTTGTGGTAGAAAGGATGGAAAGTCGCTGCCAACTCCCGCAGATAGATCGGGATACGGTGTGGCTCGAACGCCTGTGCCGCCTCAGCCACCACCTGGGGGAACCCCACCAGGCCACGCAGTAAAGCTCTCTCCTCCGGTGCCTCCAGCACCGAGAAATCCGCTCCCGCTATCTCGGCATCCACGTCTACCCCATCTCCCTCCGCCTTCAGCAGAATACTGGAAATGCGTGCATGGGCGTACTGCACGTAGTAGACCGGATTCTCCTCATTCTGGGAAACGGCGAGATCGAGATCGAAATCAAGGTGAGTACTGGTACCGCGCATCAGGAAGAAAAACCGGGTGGCATCGGAGCCGACCTCCTCGATCAATTCTTCCATTTCGATCAGGCGCCCCGCCCGCTTGCTCATCTTCACTGTCTCGCCGCCACGAAGCAGATTCACCTGCTGAATGATAAGAACCTGGAAGGCCTCCCTGGGGTATCCGAGAGCCTGTAGTGCCGCGTGCATCCGGGCGATGTAACCGTGGTGATCGGGACCCCAAAGATCGACCAGGGTCTTCCATCCGCGTCCGAATTTGTTACGGTGGTAGGCCACATCCGGCAGGAGATAGGTGGCCCGGCCGTCACTGGTAATAAGCACCCGGTCCTTTTCATCCCCAAACGTTGTCGACCGCAACCAGACCGCTCCCTCCGCCTCGTAGATATGTCCCCTCGAGCGCAGCACTTCCAGGGTTTCCTCCACCGCGCCCTCTTTGTACAGACTCGACTCCCGGAACCATGTATCGAATTCGAGCCCGAAAGTCTCAAGTGTCTTCCGTTGTTGTATGAGCACCCGTTCCACCGCCCACTCGGCCAGTCGCTGCACC
>JAUVWC010000299.1 GCA_030604325.1 Candidatus Zixiibacteriota bacterium
ACCATACCCCGCTCCACTCGCAGGTCGAGCGAGTCGACAGCTTTGTTGCGCCCGAAATACCTGGTCAAGGCCACGGTTTCGATTGCCAGCTCGCTCTTCATTTCTTCTCCTTGACCGGTGGGGCTGAGCGCAGGTTGAACGAGCAGGCCCGTTCCCTCATCAGCTCGACCAGTTCCCGTTCGGTGATCCCGAGGTGAACGGCCTCCGTGAGCACGCGGTCCAGGGCCTCGCCGAGTATCCGCCGCTTTTCCTCCAGGCTCAGCATGTCCCGCCACTCTGCCACAAAAGTCCCTACGCCGCGCTTCGTGTAGACGACCCCTTCGCGCTCGAGTTCCAGGTAGGCCCGGAAGACCGTGTTCGGGTTGACCACGAGCCGCTGGGCCAGCTCGCGCACCGAAGGCAGCGGATCGTCCGGCGCCAGCCTGCCGAGCGCGACGGCCAGCTTGATCTGCCCGACGATCTGCCGGTAGATGGGCTCGGGGCTGGAAGTATGGATTTCGAAGTTCATTGGTCTTGCATGGTGTACCATTTCATATGGTACACCGTAACGGCGGCCTTGTCAAGCCCAAAATGGGGGCATCTCTGAGAGGGCGTGTCAGCGTAGCGCGTTGCGGCGGCCCGACGGAGCCGGAGGTCTACCGGCAGGAGGTCGTCGGGGGCATTCACGACCACTGGATCAACCCCCGCGAGGGGAAATGGACCTACACCTACCATCAGCGGCTGTTCTCCTACCGGCCGTTGGTGAACCTGATGAGGCCCGATGAGGGCCCGCAGTTCTCGCCGCTGAACCAGGTCGAGTACATGATCGAGAAGCTGGCGTCGGTGCCTTACAGCCGCCGCGCCCAGGCGATCACCCGGATCCCCCACTGCGACCCGGGGACCGATGACCCGCCGTGCCTCCAGCACCTCTGGGCGCGCCTGCTGCCTGGAGGATGCATTGTGCCCCTTCCCTCAGGATTTCATCCAGAGCCGCCCGGGACTCATCCCTTACTCGCTTTTCCAGCCCGACAGCATTATCCCTACCCACGAGCGTATCCTTCCCTGGCCCTCTGGTGAGGGCGCTTTCAGGGAAACGAATACGACGATCGCCGCAGGATACGCTCACTCCCTCCCATCAACAACATTCGAGAGTATCTCCAAGGAAGCATGCGACTCTCTTTGGATGGAGCCTACTTCCTTGAGGTGACACTATCACTCCTCTGGTGGCGTTTGACACAAACGGAAACGCGCTGTACGCTACCCCCTGTTAGACAGCAAACGGCTTTGGCGGAGCATCAGGATCGCAGAGCGAGGACGGCCGCGGATGACATGCGCTCGCATGCTTTCGAAGGGGCTTTGCGCAGCGGCGTTGATGTTCCTCCTGACCGGTTGCATGTCCTACCGCTTCAGCTCCACACTCATCCCGAAAGCGGACAGCAGCCTTTCCCTCGGCTCGGCGAGATTCCATATCGCGGAGATTCAGATGGTGGAAGTGAAGCACAGCACCGTGCCGGCCTGGAGCACCCGCATCTCCGAGAACCCGGAAGATATCCAGCGCGAAGCGCTCTCATATTACCCCGGAGTCTTCTCCGACGACTGGTCGGCTCTACCGGTCCACCTGCGCGTCCACTCCAATTATGATAATTCCATGAATATTGCGGCCTTCTTCTGCGCGCTGACCGCCGGGATCATTCCGATTCCCGGGGCCGAAAAAAGCCAGTATGACCTACAGGTGGAGATTCCTGGGGAGGACGGTTTCGAGCGGTTCGAGACGATTCGGTTCACGCGCAGGGACGTGGTTTGGGGAACGGTGATCACCCCGTTCGGCCTGATCCCGGTTCCCGGCCGCTCCGACATTCCCAAGAAGACAGCAACGATCGCGGGTATGGGGAAAGAGACCCAGGAATCTCTCAAGCTGCGTACTACCGCGTTCTCGAATGCATGTTGCGCTGAGGCGATCACCCAGGTACTGCGCAAGGCGGATCCGGCCAGGTTGCAGGCCTTGTACGACAGCCGGAAGGCTCGCATGCAGACCGTCACACTGGATGGCGCGAGGTACTGGACGTTCCTCGGATTTGCCTCTTCCAGAGCGGAGGAGGAAAAACCTGAAGTGGCATATGTCCTGATGTATGCGGGACCCCCGACGTGGAACAGCAAACCGGAAGAGGTGATCCCGGTGGCCCGGCGAGGCGCGGACGGACGCTGGCGGCCGACGACCGGCTACGTCCGGAAAGCCCGGACATTAACCGCGGCGAGCGTTTTGCTGGCGAACGGGAGGCCCTCGATGGTGGTGTTCAAGTCGGTCGATAAGCCACGGTTAGAGGATTTCACCGACTTGCCTGTCGTGGAAGAGCAGGAAGTGATCGAGCTTATCCGCTGGAGCAACCGCGTGCTTCTCCAGGTGAAGAACCGCACCCTGCCGCAATTGCTCCAGGAGCGGCCAACCGCCGAGATTCTGACCCTTGTGACGCACTTTGAGAAGGC
>JAUVWC010000238.1 GCA_030604325.1 Candidatus Zixiibacteriota bacterium
CGACAATCTGAAGAAGGGTTCGATCGAGCGCGACACGATTGGTAGAGTCATCTTGAACGTGCATACCTCAAGAACAGAAATCCTGCTCCAGTTCGTCGGGGTCGCGCTCATTTTTTAGGAGCGTTTCTCCGGCAGGCTCCTAGAACCCTGCTGCCTGTTGCATTTAGGTCACACTCTGTGTTTCGATAGAGTGACGGGCCGCCCGCTGGCCCGCGCCGGCAGCGGTACATCTCTTCACACATCTCCCCTGTAACATATTGTCCCACAAGAGGTTGTGATTTTCTTGCGGCCTGCGTCGGTTTTCAGGGTCGCTGGCACACTACTTGATCTACTCCTGAGCCGGAAGCGACCTGCCGGGCAGGTGCACAGCCGTAACCGGTGTCGAAACCCGGCGGTCAGAGTCAGTACACTTCAACGAGGGAGTTAGTCATGAAAACGAGGAATCTTGTCGTTCTGTCATCTGCTGTCGCGGTTCTGTTGACATTGCCGACTGTCAATGCATTGGCGCAACCTGCTTCTCCAGCCAGGCCCGTCACATTCATTGAGCGAAACTTGGGTGGGCCACGTTTGGGGATCACGTTTTCGCTGGGTTCGAGCGAGTACACGGAGAAATTAAAAGAGTTCGGGTTGGGTAATACACTGAGTCAGTTCGGCTGGCATTTCGAGTATCAGGTCATTCCGGAAGGGGGTGGGCCTCAGTTTGTTATTCAGTTCACCCCTCTGCTTGGAGGTGTGGAGTATGGGAAGATTATCCCCAGCGCCACACTTGCCATGGGTGTCCGCTTCCCCGGCGGGTTTGAATTCGGAATGGGGCCTAATCTCGTAGCGACGCCGGATGGAATCGCATCGGCGTTGGTGATCGGCATTGGGAAGAGCTTCGACTACGGTGGAGTGAGTATTCCCATCAACCTGGCCCTGACGCACAGCACTGTCGGTGACCGGATCTCCATCATCTTTGGTTATGCCATTGAAAAGGCCAGGTGAAATGGCAGATAACGGGTGAAACGCCCGGCGGTGACCGCTGTCCGTCGGGCGTTTCGATATTGTGTTCGGATGCTGTGTACGCGTTGGGTGTTTCTGTGTCTAGTACACCGCTCCGCAATTACGCTTGCATTCGAGCGCCGATTCATTCCGGTGCATCTGATGACATCGATGCGTCATGGATGATCTTCCACTCCCCCCCGATACACCTCAAGACGATCAACGTTAGCCCCGTGCTCGGCTGGCGGTCCGCGTAGGAAAGGGTCCAGCGGGCCACGACTGACATGCCTCCGATGTCCGTGGATTTCAGGACTGGCAGCATCGACCTTACCGTTACGAACGCCGGCCTCATTTCGATGATGTCCAGCTTCAGCGAACCCATGGCGGCACGGTCGGGATAGCGACTGCGGTATCGTTCCATCAGTGCCCGCCGCCCCTCGACTATTCCGGAGGTGGAGATATAGACGCAGTCCTCAGAGTAGATGCTGGTAAAGGCCTCCAGGTCACCGCGGCTCCAGTCGGCTCCCTGGGCTTCGAGGATGGCCTCAATCTCCTCCACTGCTTCGAGCTCGGCCAGTTCGATTGCTTCCGGACTCGGCTCGCCGCAGCCCGCCAGTAAGGAAGCGGACAGCAGAAAAGCGGCGACCGCCCGGCCCGCCACCGGCATCCTCCAATTGGTTGTCCAGTTGTAGTGACGATCCATGTTCAATTCTCCAGCGCTCCTGCTTCGTAGAGGATCTCGATAATGCCGTTGATAATGCGGTTGAGACGGGCCCGGTGATTGGCGATGACGGCGATGGCGAAGCCCTGGTCGGGGAAGCGGATGAAGCTGGTGTTGGCTCCCACGCTGCTGCCACCGTGGCTGACCTGCCGGATCTTCTCGCCAGTGGGCAACTCGAACTCTCCCACGCGCCAGCTCAACCCGTAGCTGTGAGGTGAGCCGTCGTTCAGTGTCTGGTTGGTATACATCATGTCGATTGTTTCGGGACTCATCATCTTGCCTCGGGCATAAGCAATGTGCAGGCGACACAGATCCTCCATGGTCGAGGTGATGCCTCCCCCGGCGTACTTATTGCTCAAATCCACATAGGGAGCATTGACCCATTCACCCTGGCGGTTGGCCTGGTACCATTTGGCCCGCCCGTACTGTATCGTTCGCTGGTCTTCAAGTCCCGTGCTGTTCATCCAGGCGGGCTCGTACACGTGCTGGCGCATGTACTCCGCGATGGGCATGCTGCTGGCGTTCTCCACCACATTGGCGATCAGGTTGAAACCGTAGGTGCTGTAGCTGTACTTGGTGCCGGGCTCGAAAAGAAGGGTGTCGGCGGCGAAGATCTCCAGTGGACCGGTCAGATCGTCGTAGCGCACCATGCTCTGAAACTCATCTCCCCGGTAGTGGCGTATTCCGGAAGTGTGGGTCAGGAGATGCCGGATGGTTATCGGCCACTTCTTGCGCGGGAACTCAGCGACATAGGTCTGCAGCTCGGCATCCAGGTCCACCATTCCCTTCTCGACCAGTTGCATGAGGGCGGTACCCACCACCGGCTTGCTGACACTGCCTATGCGGTAGATGGTCGATCCGGTGGCTCGGGAACCGGCCTCCAGATCGGCGAACCCGAATCCTGCCGACCACACGAGCTGGTCATCCACCACGATGGCAATGGAGAGTCCCGGAATGTGCTGGGACTCCATCTGCGTGAGTATGAAAGCGCGCATCGAATCGAGGAGGGTGCCTGGCTGGGGCTCCGCCCTGCGGGGAATGAGGATGAGAAACAGGAGGAGAGCAATTGCTGCGACCGCCGCGACTGCCGCCGGCAGCTGGAAGCTACGGGAGAATCGCCCCCGGAGTGGCTGATCTGGGGAGCGGGATGTGGTGGCGTTGTTCGGCTGCATCGAAGACCTCACTGTCAATGGTTGATCGACCGAAGTATCCGCCGGTCGGTGTGGAACCGGCGTTATACTAGTTTTCTTTAGACTTACTTCTCAATAGTGTTCCCGGTTGTGACGAACTGTCCCGCTGTGGGTACCGTCGTTTCGGGTGTCGTGCCGCAAGGACTGACATCGATGAGGGGAATCACCGGGCCGGGGATCATTCCTGTCCCTGGACGGGATGTTGATTATGTGAAAAGGACCGGACTTCAATACATATTTATTAGAGAGGTGAGATTTGATGGGATTCCGGCCGGTACGTTATGAATTAGTATAGCCGGCTAACTTGTGCTGGATCCGGTTTGCCTGCTGGCGTACAGACGGCTGCC
>JAUVWC010000076.1 GCA_030604325.1 Candidatus Zixiibacteriota bacterium
ATGGCTGCCTTGACCAGCCGGGCCCTGCCTAAATACCCCTGCCCGCTCACCACCTCCATCAGATGATCGATGCCACGGTAAATGTCCGGGTCCTGCTCCTTATGCTCTATCTCCTGGGATTCGATGCGGAGCTGGGGCGATTGGTGGAGGGAGACGTGCGCCGCGAAATTCCTGAGGATGATAGATATTGTCTTTCCGAAATAACCGTCGGACGGGTTTCCCAGCAGTCCGGCCCTGGCATACGCGTGCTGTTCTACCATTAAGACTTTCCCGTGCAACGGTTCGAGAGTGACAGTTTCCCGCCTGTTAACTGGTTCCCGTCCGGAGATTGCTCGCCGGCAACAGCCGGACACGTGGTCCACAGAACGGACTCCGGATGGGAACTAACTGATGACTACCTCCTGCTTCGCCTCATCGAAGGTCACCCTCTTACCCGTATGCATGGCGGCGATGGTCATACACAGGGCCGTGGAGTGGTTGTAGGCAGCCACGATGTCCGCATTCGGTCTCTTCCGGTCACGCACACACTCCATCCAGTTGCGCATGTGGGCCACGGTGGCGTCGTCGGTGCCGGTATCGGCGGCGGTCTCCACACCACCCGCCTCGGCGATGCTCATCTCCCGCAACATGTTCCGCTTCATTCCCATTGCGGCAGCCATCGACCGGGTAAGCCCACCCTCCGGCGTAACCCTGTTCGTGGCCAGGTTCAGCATGCCGCCGTTGGAGAAGTAGAGCTCCTTGACCCCTCCGGCCGAATTGGTCTGCCGGGAGGAGTAGATAACCTGGAACCCCCGGGACTCATCGTCGAGGGGGCCGTAGTCGAAGACCGCAGTCAGCGTATCCCAGTTTCTCCGCCCGTCCTTCCATAGATAGAGACCACCGTTGACCACTGCGCTTCGCGGGTGAGGCAGGCCCGTGAACCAGTGGACCGTATCGATCTGGTGCACCATCCACTGGCCGGGAATCCCGGAGGAATACGGCCAGAAGAGGCGGAATTCGAGATACTTGCGCGGATCGAACGGCTCGTAGGGCCGGTTTATGAGGTACCGCCGCCAGTCGGTGTCCTCCTCCCGCAGCTCGACCACCAGCCGGGGTCTGCGCCAGCGTCCCGGCTGGTTCACGTTCCAGGTCATCTCCACTGCGATGATGTCACCAAAGCGGCCCGAGCGGATGAACCTGTCGGCCTGTATATAGTTAGAGGCGCTGCGGCGCTGCGTGCCGACCTGGACAATCTGGCTGGATTCATGAACCGTACTCAGGGCGTCGCGGGCGTCCTCCATGGTGTTGGCGAACGGCTTCTCGACGTAGACGTCGCAACCGGCCTCAACCGCCTGGATGCAGTGCCGGGCATGCTGGAAATCGGCCGTGCTGATAATCACGGCGTCCACCTCACCGGTATCGTACAATTCCTCATTGTTCCGCATGGTCCGGATCCCGCGTCCGGTCCTCCTCCTCACAAACGACACGGCTTCCTGTCGTCGGCGGTTCCATATGTCGGAGACGGCCACGATCTCAAAACCGAGCTCTTCCTCATACTGCAGGAATGCCGGGATGAGTGCGCTCCGGGCACGGTCGGAGAAACCGACGACCCCTACCCGCACCCGGTCGTTCGAGCCGCGGACCCGCCGGTAGCTGGCCGCCGGCAGGCCCAACGCAATGCCGGCTGTACCGGCTGAAACTGTTCCGATAAAACCACGGCGCGTGATTTTCTGTTCAGTCATTCCCTTCCTTTCCCGGCAGACAGGATTCCGTAAGGTTACCATCACCTGTAAACCGGTAAATCCACCCCAGGAGGTTCTATCTCCCTGATCTTGATATTCCGGTACCAGACCGCATCTGTATGGTCCTGCAGTACAATGTGACCCCTCCTCTTCGCGGCGAAACCCGGGATGTCTCGGTATTTACTGGCCGCCAGCAGCCCGTCCATGCGGGGCGTTCCCAGATCATACTCCAGCACCTTCACCCCGTTGAGCCAGTGTTCCCCGTGAAGACCCCTGAAGATGATACGTGCCGTATTGAATTCACCCACCGGTTTGAGCGTCTTGCCCACCGGGGCGATCAGGTCATAAAGTCCGGCAGCCGTTCGATTAGGCCCGACTCTGGCATCGGGATGCCTGTCATCATCTATTATCTGATATTCAAATCCAAGTGCTGCATATATGGGAGGACGGGACGTCGACATTTCTTCAGAGACATTGTACTTGATACCGCTGTTACCGGCCCGGCTGATCTTCCATTCCAGACAGAACTCGAAATCCGCGAACGTCTCCACGGTCATGAGGTCGCCTCCCACCAGAGGCTGCCCATCCGCTTGCCGTGGCACATCTGCGCTGGGCACCTTTTTGATGGCGCCCTCCTCGATGATCCAGTGACCCTGGGGGATGGTGTCGCGGCCGAGACCACGCCAGCCGTCAAAAGTTTTCCCGTCAAACAGCAATATCCAGCCCTCAGCCCTCTGCACCTGTGTGAGAGTGTTCAGCCCCACCTCCCCCGCAGGAGGGCCGGTTTCCTGATCATGTTGGCGGGGCAGCGATACCAGTGCGAGAAAGATGACAGGAAGAACCAACAGATGTGATTTTCCTGCAGGACCGTCTCTCAGGTAATTATCATGCATGACGCAAAACCTCCTTTACCATTAACCTTGTATAGTATCCGCATTTGGATTCCCTGCCAAAGGAGATGACATGAAGAAAATGTTGCGGCGGGAGTTCCTGGAGAGCTCCAGCATGGCATTTGCCGGAACCACAGCTCTAGTTGCCGGCTTTGAACCGATTGTTGAAGCAGTGACCGTTCGCAGAAGAGTCAGTCCCAATGAAAGAATAAACGTTGCCCTTGTCGGCTGCGGTGACATGGGCAAGACAAATCTCCGCGACTTCCTCCGCATACCCGAGGTCGAATGTCCAGCCATCGCCGATGTGGATGAAGAACGCCTGGAGGAGGGTCTGCGGATTGTGCAGGAGACGAGGGGCAACACACCGGAAGGATATAGAGATTTCCGGAGGATCATGGACCGGGAGGACATCGACGCCGTAATCGTGGCTACCCCTGACCACTGGCACGCGCTGCCGACCATCTATGCCTGCCAGACCGGCAAAGATGTCTACGTGGAGAAACCGCTGGCGACGACGATAGAAGAGGGGCGCGCCATGGTGGCAGCGGCCCGGCGATACGGCCGCATCGTACAGGTCGGCACACAGCAGCGCAGCGCCGGCCACTTCCGGGATGCGGTGACGTTTGTCCGCAGCGGAAAGCTGGGGCGGATCCGAATGGTGCGTGCCTGGACCTACCTGGACTGGAAGGGCGACATTGGAAATCCGCCCGATGGGGACCCTCCACCACACGTCGACTACGATCTCTGGCTCGGTCCCGCTCAGAAACGCCCGTTCAATCCCATGAGGTTTCATCACAATTTCCGCTGGTTCTGGGATTACTCCGGCGGCCTGATGACCGACTGGGGTGCACACATGGTGGATGTGGTGATGTGGGCGCTGGACGAGGATCCCGTCGGGGCGATGGCCATCGGCGGGAAATACGGCTTCCCGGACGACATCAGGGAAACGCCGGACACGCAGCAGTCAATCGTGGAGTATCCGAGCTTCACCGTGCTGTGGGAGCACATGATCGGCTGCGGTATCGGCCCCTGGCAGCGCGAGCACGGCGTGGAATTCCATGGGGAGAACGGAATCCTCGTCGTGGACAGGGGAGGTTGGGAGGTTCATTCCGAAACGGACAGGTTCAGGCAACCGGAACGTGTGCTGCGCATGACACCCACGCCGCGTCAGGCCGGCTCAAGTGACTATCACTTCACGCACGTGCAGAATTTCATCGACTGCATGGCCTCGCGCCAGAGGCCGGTGGCGGACGTCGAAATCGGACACAGGTCCGCCATCGCCTGCCACCTGGCCAACATCGCGGTGCGCCTGCGCCGCTACTTCCGCTGGGACGGGGCCGGAGAACAGATCATTGGTGATGCAGAGGGACAGGCCCTCGTCGGCAGGACCTATCGCCCGCCGTGGGTGCTTCCCAAGGTATAATCTCCAGCGGCCAGGAGGACGATTACTATGGAGAGAACGACAAGAAGGGATTTTGTCAAATTGGCCGGCATGGGGCTGGCGGGCGCATCCCTGCCCCGCCGCATGGAGGCCAAACCGGAAGGTCAGCAGACCAGAGCAGGACGCGCCCATGAACGGCTGAACCTGGGTATGGCCTCTTATACGTTCCGTAGCTTCGGCCTGGAAGAAACACTGGCCATGACCAGGAGGCTGGGACTGGAAAGAATTTCCTTCAAGAGTTTCCACCTGCCCCTGGAGAGCACCCAGGAGGAGATAAAAGCCGTGGCCACAAAGGTCGGAGACGCGGGGCTCGAGCTCTACGGCTGCGGCGTGGTCTACATGACAAATGAGGATGAAGTGCACCGCGCATTCGACTACGCCAAAGCCGGAGGGATGAAAATCATCATC
Organism: Candidatus Zixiibacteriota bacterium; assembly: GCA_030604325.1. GTDB lineage: Bacteria > Blakebacterota > Blakebacteria > Blakebacterales > Blakebacteraceae > JAGLTZ01. The sequence continues at coordinate 4,461 of JAUVWC010000076.1, forward strand.
GGGGTTCCCAACCACGAACTCCTTGATCTCGTGAACAGGAAGGTCCAGGAATTCGATATCCGGCTGGCCATTCACAACCACGGCCCGGGGGACCGGCTCTATCCCACCCCGGAGAGCGCCTATCGAAGGATCAAGGACCTGGATCCCCGCATGGGGTTATGCCTCGATATCGGGCACACCCAGCGTGCGGGTGTGAACCCCGCCGAGTCGGCAGAAATGTTCGCCGCCCGGCTGCATGATGTGCACATCAAGGATGTTTCAGCCCCGTCCCGCGAAGGGAGCACGGTGGAAATCGGTCGGGGTGTCATTGACATCCCGAGATTCCTGCGCACACTGCTCAGACTGAATTACACCGGTACGGTGGCCTTTGAATTCGAGAAGGATGCCGATGACCCGCTTCCCGGCGTGGCGGAATCGATAGGCTATGTTAAAGGAGTCTTATCTGTTATTTGAACACGCGCCGGTAACTTATAGGCCCAGTTTCCCTACCGCCTCCTCAAGGCGCTGAACGGCCCGCTCCAGGTCCTCCATCGACGCCGCATAAGAGACGCGCACAAAACCCTCCGCTCCAAATACATCGCCCGGTACTAGGGCAACCTTGGCCTCTTCCAGCAGCCATAAAGAGACATCATTGCTTCCATCTGCATCGGGAAGCGCCTCTACCAGCTCGGTCACTCCCACCAGGAGATAGAATGCTCCCTGTGGAGGAACTTCGACACTCAACCCAGGGATTCCCGATATCGCGTCCAGGAGAAAATCACGGCGCTTCCGGAATTCCTGACGCATCTCTTCGACGACCTGCTGGTCACCGGTCATGGCCGCGAGCGCAGCAGCCTGCGACAGCGCGCTCGGGTGGTGAGTGGCCTGTCCCTGGAAAGCTATAACCTTTTTAATCCACGGCTCCGGGCCGGCCAGGTAGCCAATCCGCCACCCCGGCATGGCGTATGTCTTGGAGAAACCACCCACTACCGCGGTCAGCTCCCCTGCTTTATCCGATACAACTGCCGGAGAGAGGTAGGGTCCGCCCTCGTAGATGATCATATCGTAGACTTCGTCGCTCACGATGGCGCACTCGGCCCCTACGCATATCTCCGTGAGTTCCCGAACCTCGTCGGCCGTGTAGAAGGCCCCGCTGGGGTTGGAGGGGTTGTTGAAGATGATGCACCGTGTCTTCGGAGTGAGTGCCTCACGAATCTGCTCCGGGGTGACCTTGAATCCCCTGGAACTCTCACCGACGACAATGCGCCCAATCCCTCCGAGCAGCTCGACCTGGGCGGTATAGGTCACCCAATAAGGGGCCAGCACGATCACCTCATCCCCGGGATCGATCAGCGCCGCAAGTGCATTGAATAGTGCCTGCTTCGCGCCGTTGGAGAAAATGACCTGATTGGCACTGACGTGAAGTCCCTTGGTGCGCTCGAGGTACTCCACCAGTGCCTCCCGCGCCTCGAGGGAGCCGGGAGTCGGACCATAGCGGGTCACCCCTTCGAATGCTTCGCGCGCGACCGCCTCCCTGACATGCCGGGGAGGAGCAAAATCAGGTTCCCCCGCCGCCAGGACGATCAAGTCGTGGCCGGCTTGCTTGAGTGTTCTGGCCTTCTCGGTGAACGCCACCGTGGCCGACGGTTTGAGCGAGTTCAGTCTGTTCGAAATATGCATCGGCGCCCCTTCGGAACTCTGCACAGGAAGACAAGAAGTTTACATAGCTCTAATGCCCGGAGGGCATAATAAAGACCTTTTCAACTTCCGGGACAGTATATAAAGAAAGCCCCGTCTGCTCGAAACGAGGCTCTCGTATCAGGATAATACTACGTAGCCCGGCTGATACGCCGGGTTTGTCTCAGGAGCTCCCTGAACCAGGGAGCGAAATCAGTACCCTCACCCCCAGGTTTGTCGCTGGGGTGCGCCGGCCATGTCGATCTCGGTAGCGTCTACTCCGGCTACTTCCGCCAGGGCCTTATTCAGGCTGGTGATCTCATCGCGTCCGTAGCCCTCAAATACTTTCGTAATCTTGCCGTCGGTTCCTATCTGAAAGGTGCAGACCGATTTTACCAGCTCGTATGCACCGATCAATTCACGATCGCCATCCTCCAACACCGGATTTTTGTAACCGAACCGCTCTGCACACCCGCTCGCTCCATCTACCTCCAGATTGACCACTCCGAGCAGGGTCACTTTATCGCCA
>JAUVWC010000265.1 GCA_030604325.1 Candidatus Zixiibacteriota bacterium
AGGATTACGAATCTCCACCGCTGGTGCGGGGACAGGAGGAGCTGCTGGAGTGGGTGGTGGAGAATCTGTTGAAGAATTCATTGGACGCGCTCGGCGGCAGGCCGGGAGAGATACGAGTGCGGGCCACGGCCACTGTGGATGGCCGTCACGCCGTTCTGAGGGTGGAGGATACCGGTGTGGGGATAGCGCCCGCCGACCAGCGCCGTGTCTTCGACGCTGGCTTCAGCCGCAAGCGGCGTGGGTGGGGGCTGGGACTGGCACTGGCCCGGCGGCTCGTAGAGGGGTACGGAGGCCGGTTGAGACTGGTGAAAAGCCGGCCCGGGCAGGGGAGTGTGTTTGAAGCCGTGTTGCCGGCCGCCGGAGAGCTGGTCGCCAGAGAGCCTGCCGCACCGCCGCCGGGGGAAGCTGAAGCGGACAGCGTAGATCGATGAGGGCTCTGATCCAGCGGGTGCGCAATGCCGAGGTGAATGTGGGGGGAGAGGTGGTCGGAGCGATCGGCCCGGGGATGTTGATACTGCTGGGTGTGGGCAGGGGGGATGGCGAGGCCGAAGCCGACTGGCTGGCCGACAAGTGCGCCCAGCTGCGCATATTCGACGATGAGGAGGGACAGCTCAACCGCTCGCTTCTGGAGATGGGCGGTGGGGCACTGGTAGTCTCCCAGTTCACCCTCTACGCCGACCCGCACAAGGGTCGCCGTCCCTCATACGCCGCAGCTGCGGCGGGGGAGGAGGCGCTCTCTCTCTTCCAGCGGTTCTGTGAGAAGCTGCAGGAGCTGGATGTGCCGGTTGAGCGGGGGGAGTTCGGAGAGCGGATGGAGGTCTGTCTGGTAAATGACGGTCCGGTCACGCTGATGGTGGAGACGCCCTGGCGATGATGGCGCATTGGCTCGCAGTGGCCGCCTGCGGAGTGGTCCTCTCCTCAGCACCCGCTTACGCCCAGACCGCCCCGGGGCCGGCTGCCGGCGAGCCGGTCGGTGGGCCCGTCGTGCAGTCGAGTGGGGTGGGTGGGGAGGAGATCGTGCGCGGGCTGTGGGTAACCCGCTGGGAATATCACAACCCTGCGGAAGTTACGGCGCTCCTCTCCCGTGCGGCGGCGTTGGGGATAACTGATGTATTCTTCCAGGTGCGCGGGCGGGGAGACGCCTTCTACCGTTCGAACCTGGAGCCGTGGGGGGAGGAACTTACCGGTCGCCTGGGAGGTGATCCGGGCTGGGATCCCCTGGAGGTTGCGATCAGGGAGGCGCACGCGCGTGGGCTGCGCCTGCACGCATGGATCAACACCTTCCCCATGTGGAGCGGATTAACGCCACCACCTCCCACCCGCCCCGAACACATATACCACCGGCACCCGGAATGGATAGTGACCAACCGTGCGGGCATTTCACAACGGCTCGGTAACCAGCTCGGCTACGTATCGGCAAGTCCGGCAAATCCCCACGTGCAGGCTCACGTCCAGTCGGTGGTGTTGGACATTGTTGGTCGCTATGCGGTGGATGGTGTTCACTTCGACTATATTCGTCTTCCCGGCCGTGACTATTCCTACGATGCCGTCAGCCGGGGAAGATTCCTGCGCGAGAGCATGGCCACGAATGTGAACATCAACTATGTGAAGTGGCAGGCGGACGAGATCACCAGGATGCTGGAGCGGATTTCTTGGTCCGCCCGCGCGCGCCGTTCGGGCCTGATCCTCACTGCCACGATCATCGGCCACTACTACCAGGCGGTTGGCATCTACGCCCAGGATCCGGTAGCATGGATCGAGAGTGGTGCTCTCGATTACATCATCCCTATGATGTATACGCCGTCCCGGGCCGAATTCGTGAAGATGATCGAGGGATACAGGGACGTGCTACCTCCGGAGAAGATCGCCGCCGGCATCAACTTGGGCGAAATGCCGAATGATCCTTATATGGTGGCGGCCCAGGTACACATGTCCTTTCTGGCCGGTATGCGGGGCCATGTTCTCTTCAGCCTGGAAGATGTGGATCGCCTGAGTTGGCGCAACCCACGGCGAGGCAACCTGTACACCTATCTGGAGGGATTGCGCGGAACGAGGTTCGTGGCCATGCGGTCGGCTTCGCCGTTGCAGGAGGAAGAAGCTCAGGCAGCGGTCCTCGAAGTGGATCCGCGCCTGATTCCTGGGCTGGCAAATGCTGCCATACTATTCATATTCATGTTACCCTGATGCAGCCTTCTTTCGCTGGAAGGAGCCGTCACCTGCGGATGAGGGGCCATGACTGATATCTACGACCCGGCCAATTTTGTGAAGGTCTGCGTCAACACCGTGCTGGAAGTGGTACGGGAGTCGGCGCCGCTTGGCGGGCCACGTATGTACTACCTCTGCCACCGCAAGACGCGGGAATTCACCACTTCGTTCCGCTACCACCTGCTGGTGATCTTCTTCGAAAACCGTGAAGAACTGCTGCCGCACCTGAGGGTGATGGCCAACAACATGGCTGAAGATCCGGAGGAGCACCAGTTGATCTGGTCCCTGATGCAGACCTTCCTGCACAGCCTCCTGACCCCGATCACGGTACGCCGCCTCGTCGAGGATTCACGGGCCACAACCGATTGGCTTACCGGAGAGATGGATATTCTCAGCCGGACGATTTTCCGAGAATAGCCGCCGTCCGGCAGCAGACCTTTCCGCTTACCGCCTGTCATCTGTCGGCGCGCTTGAGTGTGCGCAGGCGGGCGGAGTAGACTCGCCGCATTCAGTAACCCTTCTTCGATAGTTAATTCTCTAGGAGCCTGTCGGAGTAACCGGCGAACGCGAGGTTTGGGCTGGCGCCGGCCGACAAGGCGGCTGAGCCGGAGACCCGGAAACGTAGCCACTGTGCTACGTTGAGGACATCCGGCGAAAGCCAACGCCGTCAGCCGGATGCCAGCGCAGACCGCAGCCGGTGGCTTACTTCGACAGGCTCCTAAAACCCGCAATTACCGGAGGTTTCCTAT
>JAUVWC010000248.1 GCA_030604325.1 Candidatus Zixiibacteriota bacterium
GCCAGGGTGTCACACTTGAAGTCATGGGAGAAGGCTCGTCGATGGGCCCTCTCAACGATGACATGAAAGCGACCATGCTTGAGGAGCAGGGAGACATCAAGTTCGACATAGAATGGACAACCCTGGGCGAATACCTGGAATACCTGGTCGAGCGCGGAGTTGCTCCCAACGTTGCTTCCTTCATCGGTGCCGAGACACCGAGAGTCTATCTACTTGGCTACGAGGATCGCCCGCCGACTCCTGAAGAGCTCGAGCGGATGCGCCAACTCGTCCGGCAGGCGATGGAAGAGGGTGCCATGGGCATGGCCTCGGCACTGATCTACGCTCCCGGGTTCTACGCCAGGACCGACGAACTGATCGAACTGGCCAAAGTGGCCGCTGAGTACGACGGACTCTACATCTCTCACATGCGTAGCGAGGGAGACGCCCTGCTCGAGGGATTCAACGAGTTCCTCACCATCGCCCGCGAGGCGAATACCAGGTCGGAAATCTACCATCTAAAGGCGGCCGGCAGCTCGAACTGGCACAAGATAGATGAGCTGATCCACAGGGTTGAGACGGCGCGGGCCGAAGGCCTGGAGATCACCGCCGATATGTATACCTACACCGCCGGGGCTACGGGGCTGAATGCGGCCATGCCGCCGTGGGTTCAGGAGGGCGGCCTGGATGCCTGGATAGAGAGGTTGAAAGATCCGGATATCCGCCGACGTGTGATGCGGGAGATGAGAACCTCCTCCACCTCCTGGGAGAACCTCTACTTTGCCGCAGGCTCAGCCGATAACCTCCTGCTGGTGGGATTCAAGAAGGACCACCTCAAGCCGCTGACCGGCAAAACCCTGGCCGAGGTGGCGGCGATGCGCGGCACCTCACCCGAGGAAACCGCGCTGGACCTCGTTATCGAGGATGGAAGCCGGGTGGGCACCATCTACTTCCTGATGTCGGAAGAGAATGTCAGGAAGCAGATCGCCCTGCCCTGGGTGAGCTTCTGTTCTGATGCGGAATCACCGACCACCGAAGGTGTGTTCCTGCAATCCAACCCCCACCCCCGTGCCTACGGCTGCTTTGCCCGACTTCTGGGCAGATATGTCAGAGAGGAGCAGATCATACCTCTCGAGGAAGCAGTACGGAAGCTGACCTCACTGCCCGCCCACAACCTGCGTATAAAGCGCCGTGGCATGCTAACTCCAGGATACTATGCCGATGTAGTCGTATTCAATCCTGACACTGTCATCGACCACGCCACCTTCGCCGAACCACACAAGTATGCCACCGGCATGCTGCATGTATTCGTCAATGGTGTGCAGGTTCTCAGAGATGGCGATCACACCGGGGCGACACCCGGTCGTGTCGTCCGCGGGCCCGGCTGGAGCGGGGAGAACTAGAACGGCAACTGATGAGGATAGAAGCAGCATGCTGAAAAGAATCCTGTTGTTGGCCTCCACAGCATTACTGGTTGCTCTGGCGACCACCACCCTGCTCGCCCAGGATGACCCTCCCCAGGGATGCACGGTGTTTATCGCCGGCCGCAACACCACCGTGGACGGCTCAATCCTGTTCGTGAAGACCGAGGACGACGGCCCGCGCGATATCGACTACCTGTGGTATATTCCGCGGAAGACTTATGAACCGGGGGCCGACGTCCAGCTTCACAACGGGGGCTCGATCCCCCAGGTCAGGGAAACCTATGCCTATTTCTGGGATGAGTGCCCCGGTACCGCCTTTTCCAACGGGATCGTCAACGAATGGGGTGTTGCCTTCGGCAGCAACGCCTGTAGTTCAAAAGAGGGTTCCCTGGAAGAGGTAGCGGCCCGGGGGGATCTGGTCGATGGCGGCATCGGCTTCAGGCTCAGAATGATCCTCGCCGAGAGGGCGAGGACAGCCCGAGAAGCGGTTGTGATGGCCACCGAACTCCTCGATACCTACGGCTACACCGGTTCCGGACGGAACCTCAACATCGTGGGCCCCAAAGAGGCCTGGCAGCTCCAGATGGTCAGAGGCAAGCAATACGTGGCACGAAGGGTTCAGGACGACGAGGTAGCCGTTATTGCCAACACCTTCAGCATCCGTGAGGTGGACCCCGACGACAAGGAGAACTTCATCTGCTCGCCGAGGCTCATCGAGTACGCCATCGACAGGGGCTGGTATGACCCGGCCAGTGGTAAGGAGTTCGACTTCGCCGAGGCCTATGCCCCGGAAAGGCGGCATAAAGCTCCCTCCAACACCAACCGCCAGTGGGATCTGGCGAGGTTACTCAATAGGGATTTCCCGATAACCTGGCAGGAGGCACAGACGGGTATAATGCCGGTTTCCGTCCGACCGGACCGAAAGCTGACGTTGAGTGATGTCTTCTCCATCATCAGAAGTCACTACGAGGGAACCGAACTCGACCGATCCGGTTTCACCGAAACCGGGGAGTACGAAAAGACCCCCCATCGCACTCCGGCCACGATCTGTAACTATGGGAGCCACCGCACCACCGTGGTGCAGCAGAGAAACTGGCTACCGGTCGAGATAGGCACCGTCGTATGGCGGGTGCTGGACCAGCCGTGCAGCAGTGTTTTCGTTCCCTGGTACCTGGGAGTGACGAGGATTCCCGAGGCATTCCACAAGGCGCCCGAAAGCCTCTACACCACCAACCGAGACCTGCTGGACTATCACTTCAACGCGCCGCCGGAGACCTGGCAGCTGGATATGGAATCAGCCTCCGGCCTCTTCGGTTATCTGGCCGGCCTGGTCGATGCGCATTACGCCAGCACGATCGATTTCGTACAGAGGAGATGGAGCGAGTTCGAGGCAATCCAGTTTGAGCTGCAGCCGGCAATTGAGAACACGGCCCGGCAGCTCTATGAGCAGGATGTGGATCTGGCGAAAGAATTCCTTACTACCTATACATACTCTCAGGCACTTAGAACACTTGAAGTAGGACATGAACTGATTGATGCAATCGAATGGTATCTATGGGGAACTGGCGTACCAAGAAAGATACCGCCAGCTATGGCCAATAAACCTCGGTAGAACGCTGCCAGCAGGAGAAACATCGCATGAAGCGGCTTGATCACTCCGATACAACCAGGCGAGAATTTCTGCGAGAGGTGGCGGC
>JAUVWC010000288.1 GCA_030604325.1 Candidatus Zixiibacteriota bacterium
ACATCAAGTTCCCGCGTATGGGACACGGCGTCAGCGAACCACACCTGCAGCGGGTCCGTGATATCGAGGAGATTCGGTGGATGCAGAAGTACGTTCTCGGCGAGGAGTGGACCCCCTGGGAGAGGCCGAAAACAGAGGAGGAGAAGAAAGAGGATAAACCCGGCGGTCTGTAGAAATAATCTAACACCAGGTTTAACGTCTGAACCCCCATCTGCACAGCAGCGGATGGGGGTTTTTCTGTCACAAATCTCGAGGTGAGTTCGTCTTCTTAGGAGCCTATCGGAGAAATCGACGATAGCGAGGGTTTCGCTGGCGCCGGATATCTCCGGCGGCGATCCGCCTATGCGGGAGGTTCACAAACAACCTGCCTATTAAGCCGCCCTCCCCCGCTACTGCCGAGAGAGGACGCGTTGAAGGGGGGTAATACGCATGAATACTCTGCTTCGAGCTGGAAGACTCGGTCTTCTGCTGACGCTTGCCCTGCTGTGTCTGCCCGTGACAGCAGCGGCACAGATCATATCGATCAAGACAGTCCCTGTGGCCTCGGGCGATCAATTTCTGATCATCCCCGCCCAGAATCTCGGTATGGGAGGGGTTTCCATCGCCCTGAACGACCCGCTGATCGACCCGTTCGTCAATCCGGCCAAGGGTAGAATGACAAGAGGCGCCAAGCTGTTCGGGGGCTCCGCCTTCTATTCAATCTCAGGCGACAATGGATCTGGACGCACACTGCCCATGGCGGTGCTTGTCGGATCGGAAAAATGGTTCGGTGGCGGTGCCGTGGCGATTCAGCAGCTCGTACCGGCATCTCCGACCTTCCAATGGCCCTGGTTCGGATTCGGCCCTATCGATCCCCCGCTGCAATCACCCTTTCGCGGGCAACTGCCCATGAACCGGTACGGCTTCGGGTTGCTGGGAACGAAGCTGCCCGGCGGGAGAGTGGCCATAGCGGCCAGCATCTCCGCGGCCGACCTGGAGGCGATTGATGGTGTCGAGCTTCTCTACGCGCGCAGCCTCCACATCAAACAGTACGGACGCACCGTCGGCTACCGGCTCGGACTGTCGGGCGATCTGAGCGGGGAGCGCACTTTCGAGGTCCTGCTACTGCACACCCGCATCAACATGACCCACGACGTAACATATCCCGGCCCAGCTGGGCAGTGGCTCTCCGACGATATTCTTCCACCGATTCCGGTGGAGACACACGTGGCAAGGAACTTTGACCGCTCAAATACCACCGGACTCCACCTGGGATATGTGCAGCCGATGAAGGAGAGTGGCTGGCGCATCGGCGGGATTCTGACCGGCAACTGGAAATCGCACCCCAAGATCCCGGAATACGAGCTGCCCCACATGACGCCGATACCGCGTGACCCGGGTAATTCGTGGGCCTACAACTTTGGACTTGGACTCTCGAAGTTGGACGATTCCTCCGTCTTCGGTATCGATTTCGTCTACGAACCGGTGTGGACGGAAACCTGGGGGGAGGCGGCAGAAGCAATCGAGACTGCCGGCGGTTTCATCATACCCCCCGGCGGAAAGACTGTGGAGAATGACTTCCGGTTCAGCAATGTAGTGCTGCGCATTGGTGCCGCCTGGGAATACAAGACAAGCGGACTGCAACTGGGCCTGCAGGTGCGGTCGGTCAATTACCGGCTCCATCAATTGAATAATATCGAGCGATTCAATAGAGATCAGGTGGAGCACTGGATGGAATGGACGCCCAGCTGGGGTGCGAAACTGAAGTTTCCCGAATTCCAGCTCCGCTATGTGGGACGCCTGCAGCTCGGCACCGGCCGACCTGGCGCGGCCAGTCCATGGATAGCAGGCCCTCGCTCCGGACAGATGGGTGATTCTCTCTTGCTCGGTGACTTCCTCGTCGCCCCCACCGGATCACTGGTGCTGCAGGACGCAGAGATAATCACACACCAGTTCTACCTGGTGGTACCGCTGCGGTTCTAAGAGGAGCGGCCGAGCGATTATGTCTACGGTCGGGGCGAGATGCGCAGGACTTCGTCGGGATCGGGGACTCTGAGGTAAAACCCCCAGCCTCCGTAGTCGTCTCCGACCTTGATGAGAAGGGTGTTCCTCCCCCTGCTGAGCGCCAGTTTCACATGGTCCTGATCGGGTTGGGCGGCCCGGTGGAGGACATTGGAGTGCACCCTCCTGCCGTTGAGCCATAGCCCGACCCAATCGTCGGAGCCGAGGAAGCAGTCGACCTCCCTTCGGTCAGGGCTCCAGATCCACACCGCGGCATAGGCACACGACTGCTCGTTGGGCGTGAAGCGGGGATCGAGGTTGACAAAGCCGTCGGGATCGGCCTGCAGCAGCTGCCAGCGCACCTGCTGGCCGTTCATGCCGGTATACGCCCCATCCAGGTCGATCTCCTCCTCGGGCGGATAGGGTATCTCCAGCCCGACGGTCAACTCCCCCTCACCCGGGGGATTGTCGAACGGACCGATGACCTGCCACTCGAGGAGGAAGGTCCTGACCGGCTCGAGGCCCACGGCATCCACACCGAAGAGCTGTCCCCCCGTAGAAGGATTGGGGCGGACCGGCCGGACCTCGAGGGTGGCCTCGCCGGCAGCTAGTTTGGCCGCGCCCAGCTCC
>JAUVWC010000219.1 GCA_030604325.1 Candidatus Zixiibacteriota bacterium
CCATCCGCCTGCGCTTTCCCGCCACCGAGACGGGAGGAGAAGTGATCCTGCGGCTCGACGATCGAGTCATGACACAATCCTTCGTTGTCGGCGCAACCGAATACACCTTCGAAGGCGTCAGACTTGAGATGGGGCCTCTGCGCCTTCAGGCGGACCTGAAGCTGGAGAATAAAGTGAAAGGCCCCTGGCAGGTTGTGGTGGGAGCTGCGGCTGCAGGACGTACTTTACCCATCCGAAATCAGGGTTGATCGCCAGCGCCTTCTCATACGCTTCCCGTGCCAATTCGTACGCTCCCGCATCGTTATGGGCCATGCCTATCCAGGCATAGACCTCATCATGGCCCCAGTCGGGCTGTAGGGGATCGTCAATCAGCTCCTCATCAAAGAGCTCGGCGGCCCGCTGGAATCCGGCCATCGCCTGCTCCCGGTCCCCACCGAACATCTTCGGTGTGTGGTAATCACTGATGGCCTTCAGGAGCACGACGCGAGGGTTGTCCGGTTCGAGTTCCGTGGCCCGCTCGATCGCCTTGCCGCTCTTAGGTCCCAGGATTATCGACTCCAGCGGGCTGAGTCCGATCTTCTGCCCGTAGGAGCCGGAGAGCAGCGCGTGTGCCTCCGCAAACCGGTCGTTGATGCGGATCGCCTCTTTCAGGTGCTCCACGGAGTCGTTCAGGTAGGAGAGGGTCTGCCTTCGATCAGTCCCGTAGAGGAGATTGGCCAGGCGGTAGTCGGCGAGTGCCACGTAATAATGAGTTAGCGACGATCGGTTCGGATCGGCCGTGGCGCGCTCAAAGAGTGCCCGAGCCCGCCTGATCACATCCAGGTCATTGCTGTCCAGACCGGTCTGCAATTGCTCCTTCCCCTCCAGGATCAGGTCGTCGGCCCCCCGGACCTGCGCTGTGACAGGAGAGGCTGCCGGTGGGAGGAGACCTGCGAGGGCGCCTGTAAGGAAAAGAACCAGCACCATGGTCATGCTGTCGCTCGAGCCTCGTGATATTCCCTGTTGCATACTGTTCATCCTCCTTCCGACCAGTCTCCAGCCGGCCATTCTCCAACCGGCTGTTCTCCAGCTTGCCATTCTCATGCCCGCTACAGGTACACCGTATCCACGCGCGGGCGGCTCCGGTTCCTATCCGTTGAACTGGAGTGTCGCCCCGAAGTAGATGAACCGGCGGTAGTGGGTCCGACGCTCCCGGCGCTCGGTGAAATCCGCCGAATACTCATAGTCCAGAACATTGGCCCGATTCAGCAGGTTGCTGATACCGAGGTAGAGGATCACGGCGCTCTCCCTTCCGAACGGCAGATAGTAGCTGAAATCGGTGTCGAGCCGTTTGAAGGTGGGCAGCCGCTCCGACCCGACAGGGCCCTCCACGGGCAGATAATACGTGCCGCCGGTCCCGGGGATTGCGCCCGTGACGGGAGTGATCGGTCTTCCTGTAGCGTACCGGTATGTGAAGCCTCCACTCAGGTAGTGGATCAGCCGCGCTTTTACCACCAGGGTAAAGTTATGGGTTATATCGAACGGAGACGGCCCCCGATCGTAACGTAGGTCGTCCCCCAGGTGCCGTGGCTGGAGACGTTGGGACTGGAGGTAACTGTATGACAGCCAGCCGTTGAACCGTGTGAGCAGGAATGCCCCGTACTTGACGAACACATCCACACCTCGAGCGATCCCGTCCCCCCGGTTGATGTAGTTACGGTCCGGGTGCCGGAGCACCAGATCCCGGTAAGGCTTGCGATACGCCTCCAAACGGATCAGCAGCAGCTCCCGCTCGTGGTTCAGGCCGAAGATCGTGTGGGTCGCCCGCTGTGGACCCAGCTCCGGATTCCCGCTCTCGGGATTGAATGCATACGGTGAGGGAAAGCTGTGATAGGTACCGAGAGCGAACCGGAAGTTGGTATGCTCCGACAGCGAGTACCGGATGTTCAGGCGGCGATCCACCACCGCCTCCCGCGCCAGTGAGTGGTAGTCGGACCGCACACCGAGACCGGCCACAAGATGTCGGACCGGACTCAGTTCCAGCTCGGTGTAGGCCCCGGCCCTTGTGGCCGCATAGGCCTCGTCGAGTTCGAACACCTCCGCGGCGGGATCGAGCACGTGTGCGAGGACCGGAATGGTGCCCCGGAAGGCGTTTTCTGTGCGTTCGATCTCCCCGCCGATGAGGAGCCGGCTCCGGTCGCCCAGGTTCCGCTCGGCGTCCGCACGCAGCTTCCAGGTTTTATCGGCCGGCTCCAGGTCCAGGTTGCCGAGTCGCCGCTGCGCGTTGAACCGGTTCAGGGAAGCGCTGACCTGGAGCAGGAAATCCCGCCGGATCTCCGTCAGCTGGATGTTGTGTAGCCAGTTGGTCGCTTCCCCGTAGTAGATCCCTGTGAAGGAGGGCTCCTCCACATGAACCCCCATGCGGTCGGTGGTCACAAAGTTGAAGAGCTTGATCCGGCCGGTCGGGGAATACTGGTAGATGAGGCTGAGGTTGCCGTCGACGCCGCGGGGGGTGGTGGTGAAATCCTCCAGGCGTCCGTTGAGACGGAACATCAGTCCGGTGAAACTGCGGTTTCCGGAGAAACGCAGGCCGAGCCGGTCCGCTACGAGCGGAAGGTCGATCCCTACCGAGGCGGCAGCCAGTCCCAGATTTGTGTAGTAGTGCGGCCGGTCGGGCATGTTCTGAGAGTCCATCGCCAGCACGCCGGAGAGCGCATTACCGTATTTTGCAGAGAAGCCGCCGGTGGAGAAGACGGTCCCTCGAACCAGAAAAGGCGGAATGGTCCCGAACACACCGCCGGTGGGGGACTCGAACCGGTAGGGATGTACGACCGTTGCCTGATCGAGCAGCGTCACCGTTTCACTGATATCACCGCCCCTGACGAAGAGACCCGCTCCCTCATCGACCATGGCCACCCCGGGGAAGGTTTTGATGGCCAGGAAGATATCTGCGGCAGCGCCCGGTGTGGTAAGTACCTCGAGTGAGCGCAGGGTCACCGTCGCGGTTTCTCCCGTCGTGTAGGTACTTGCGGCCACAACGATGTCCTCGAGGGGAATCGTGGTCTCGGCCAGCATAAGAGTTACATGGACGGTGTCCCCCGGTGCGAGCACGATGGTCCGGCTGGCGGGCTCGCAACCGATCATGGTGGCGCGGATCTCACGTTCCCCAAACTGATAAGAGATGAACCGGAAGCGACCCTCCTCATCTGTAAACGAGCCGTCTACAGTACCGGCGATCTGCACGTTGACCAGGTACAAAGGGGCTCCCGCGCCGTCGGTCACGGTTCCGCGGATGACCGCGGGCTCCGGCGTCTGGGCCTGCAGCACTCCGGCGGGATCCGGCAGTGCCAGGAAAAGGATCGGGAACAGCAGCAGGCGGCTACAGTATCTGGGTAAGAGGCGCAATATCTGACGTCTCAGGAAGTAGGGCGGGGCCCCTGCAG
>JAUVWC010000188.1 GCA_030604325.1 Candidatus Zixiibacteriota bacterium
CCCGGGCCGTCGTATATCGACTCCTCCGTCATCCCGGCGACTTTCTCGACAACTTCTTCATCATCCAGCTCCCGTGCGCCTTCGATGGATACCGGATTGCGCTGCCAGGCGGCCAACAGGAAGGGCTCGGGTTCGATGCGGTTCAGGTCGCGATAGGCGTAGAACGCCAGCTCCGCCGTCGGATTGTCCCCGCGCAGGGCCTCAAGCCGTTCGATGATCTCCTCCCGCGTCATGTCGACATCTATCCCCAGCGGCTCCCCCGCCGTGACGAACTGTTTGGAATGGGGATCGGGAAGCTGGGGCTCAACGTGACAGAACCTGATGAAATTGTCGAGCGCCATCTCCGCGTCCATACAGTCGGTGGCGAACCGCTTCTTCAGGCGTCCGATATCTTCAGCATCGTCGACCTTCAGCACGTTCTGGCGCAGGAAATCCTCCAGATCGTTGAGCACGATGCGGCGGGGCATCGGTCCGACCTGGAACTCCTCCCCGTCCACCTCCGCCATCAACCTGTCGCGCGTATTGTCGGTCAGCCGGAAAGAACTGTCCTCCTCATAGGCGAAGGCCCTCTCTGCCCCGATATAGTTATCAACACCATGAAGCGGCCATCTTATCTGGAAGCACTGCTGGATATTCCGGCTGTAGCGCAGGAAATTGCCGAGGATCTCATCGGTGGGCTGGGCCTTAAGAAACACTCGCAGCCTGTCCGAGAAGTGGGCATAGGCCCGGCTATCAATCGTCGCCTCGTCGTAGACGGTATGAATGTAGCCGGTCTCGTGCGTGACGATGGTCACCCGCTCGTTCTCCAGGGCCCGGCGCGCCTGGGCGGATAGTGCCGTGCCGTTGAGCCACATGTTTCTGGTTACAAGCCGGCGGTTGTTGGTCAGGATGCCCTCGTCAACGTCGATGAAGTTCTGAGAATGGAGCGGCGTGGCCATGAGGTAGATATCCCGCAGCGGGACAGCGGCCACGACGAACATCGCCGCTGCATACAGCACCGCCAGCGAAACGCATTCCCCCGCACCGGTGTCGTAGTTCGGTTTGTGCAGGAACGCATCCATGGCCTCGATGGTTTCGGTTTTCCAGTAGGGGATGATGTTGCCCTCATACTTGTCGAGCCCGAAGTGGGTGCGGATATCCATATCGAAGTAATACTTGTCGCCCTCGTAGCCGAAGAGGGCATTGGACTGAGCAATCGTCTCCTCACTGATATAGTCGCTGAAACGTTCGATCTCCCGCTCCCCGGCAGTAAGCCCCCACGTCTCGAGATCAAGGTTGAAGACATAATGATCTATGATGTACTGCTTCAGCCGGGTGATGCGCCGGTAGGGCTTCATTCGATCCAGCCCGGCAAACCAGGGATCCTCACGCCAACGCCACAGGTGCGGCGACATGATGTTGGCCAGCAACAGGCTGTACATCAGCTCGGGGAAGATGAAGACCTCCATGTCGGACAGGGTAACAGCCGACGATTTCTTCTCCAGCTCCCGGGATCTACCAGCACCCATCCGTTATATCCTTCCTTGTAACTGACCAGCTTCTCCAACCGTACTACCTGCTGTTTCACCGGCGAGGGTATCCGGCGGCCGGTTCTCTGCGAGGCTCCAGCAGAGTGGATTCCCACGATGCCATCTCCGGCATCTGCTGCCACAGTGCGTCCAATGCCTCCTGGTGGTTCTCAAATTCGGCTTCCAGCGGCCAGGCCCTGCGCATCCGCGCGAACACATCCACCCCGTACTCCTGCCAGAGCGCCTTTCCCATCGCCACCAGGCGCGCGTCCAGCTCCAGGATCTCATCCTGTTCGCCGGCCGGCGGGCTCTCTGCCGCCGTAGAGAGGCTGACGGCTTTCCGGTTCAGATAATGCTGCAGAAACCACCCCCAGGCCTCAAGCGCTTCGGCCGCCCCGGGCGCCAGCTCCCTGCCCCTCTGTGCATCGAACAGCATCCAGACCGCCGCTGCACCTACCAGCCTCCGCTGCCACCAGGCATCGACCCCGATTCTCAATCCTTCGGCGATCCCCTCACCCAGCAGAAGCCACGTCCAGGCCTGGGCATATCTTGCGCCCCCTTCCGGAGAAGCCAGCCTGTGGGCCAGCAGAAGGCCCCTGTAGGCAACCGGAGACAGCCTGAACAACCAGTCTGCCATCTCCCCGAATTCTGTGATCTCCTCCACGGCGAGCAGCGTCAGCCTGCCTTCACCGCGGGTCCAGACGCTCGTCCCGGGGAACCCGTACCAGCGGTCGGGGCGAAGAGCCACCCAGGTGGAAGAATCCACCAGCAACAACCCTCCGTCCGGAGCCGAGCCCAGGAGGTTGCGCCAGAAGGCCCGCGCCTCCAGCAGCATGATCTGCCAGCGGCGTGCGGACTGCCTCGAGGAGGGCGACGTGTCCACAAACAGAACCGGCAGGGGAGGATCCAGCCGCTTCAACGACAGGTCTTCTACGATATCACTGACATCGGGGGCGTCCGCCCCAGCCTGCGTCGGCAGCCCTGTTGTCTGTGCCGGAGAAATGGTACTGCCGATGATCCAGCCTGCGGCCAGCAAAGGGGGAATCACCATCCATCGACCGGTCCGCCTCATCAGTCGATTCGCACCACGCGGGAGAGCTCCAAAGGTGAGGAGGGGTAGAAGAAATCCGCAACGCCGGGGGGGACGAATTCCACCAGCAAGGAGATCCTGCATTGTTGGCCCCCTTCTACTGTGCCGCGATAGAAAGCAGGTGCTCTACCCTAAAAGCAGGTACTTCAGGTAGAGTATCACAGTCACACCTGTCACGCCCAGCACCGCGTTCTGCTCGCGGTTGATCCATGCCCTCCGCAGCATGAAATGCTCCTTGATCTCACGGGGGGCCCAGCGGCGGGGAAGGAACCGGCCCACACTCGCCGCCCATCGCCGATACTCGTCACCGAACAGCTCCGCCACCCATTCTTCCTCGTGCTTGATGGTGCGCCGGTAGACAGACAGGAATAAGACTACCATGACGCCGGCCAGGATCACATTCCAGGCCATGATCATGAATCCGATCCCGATCAGGGTCGAACCGAGGTAGAGCGGATGCCGTATATGTGCATAGATCCCCCAATTCGTGAACGCCTTGTCCTTCACCAAAGAACCGTTGGCCACTATACGAATCGCCTCACCCACGACAACGAGCGGGATTCCGGCCAGAATCGAGCGGGGGATCGGATCGGCCAGCAGGAGCAGAAGGACCGCCCCGGCGTATCCCCAGGCGACACGCCAGCGAGTGGCCGTGATGCGCTGCCAGAGGTCGAGCAGCGACCGGGAGGCGCGATCAGTCATCTTCCCAGGCGGCCTTATTCTCCAGCCGGACCAGATAGTCGGAGATGATCCTGTTGTGATCGAAGACTATCTCCTCTTCTGCGGGCAGCTTATCCAGCGGGAATACCCGGGCCCGCGCCGCGTCGTCTCCCGGGTCGAGTTCACCTACCCCCCGGGCCATGAACACGGTGGAGATAGTATGAAAGCGCGGGTCGCGGTCCGGGTCCGAATAGACTCCGAACAGCTCCAGTTCTTCAAGTTCCAGGTTGGTCTCTTCCTTCATTTCACGCCGCACGGCATCCTCAACACTCTCACCGTAGTCCACGAAACCGCCGGGAATGGCCCAGCCTACAGGAGGGTTCCTGCGCCAGATGAGCACTATCCCCTGGCGGCCGTCCTCGGCAGGTCGCCTGATGATGCAGTCAGCAGTGGGAAAAGGATTGATTCGCTGGGGAGTTTCCGCCCCACATTCAGGACAACGAAAGACACCTTTCATCCCATTTTCACTCCCACCAGGCGTGGGGGCGTCGGTAGCGCCTGGTCCAGATCCGCATTGCCGACAGACCCGCCATGAAACCACCCACGTGGGCCCAGAATGCCACCCCCCCCATGCCGGACGAGCCGATTGAATTGAGCCCCCCCAGGAACTGGAAGCCGAACCAGATGGCCAGGAACCAG
>JAUVWC010000020.1 GCA_030604325.1 Candidatus Zixiibacteriota bacterium
GCAAAGCGGAGGACATTCTCGTGGGTCTCCTTGCACAGCAGCCCTTCTTCCTGCAGGGCCTCGCAGTAGGGGCGGGCGGGCTCGTCCAGCTCGAGGCCGATGAACAGACCCCGGCCGCGCACCTCGACGACATGCGGATTCCGGATCGTGTGGAGCCTGTCGAGGAAGTAGGCGCCGAGCTCGGCGCTCCGCCTCGGCAGGTCTTCGTTCACGATGACATCGAGGGAGGCCAGGGCGACGGCGCAGGCCAGCGGATTGCCTCCGAAGGTGCTGCCGTGGTCGCCGGGGGTGAAGACGTCCATGACCTCTTGGCGGGATAGGAAGGCCGAGACGGGGTAAAAGCCGCCGGAGAGAGCCTTGCCCACAATCAGGCCGTCCGGTTCGACATTCTCGTACTGATAGGCGAAGAGAAGGCCGCAGCGTCCCAGGCCCGACTGTATCTCGTCGAACATCAGGAGGATGTTGTTCGCCCGGCATATCTCCCCGGCCCGCTCCAGGTAGCCATCGGGAGGGATGCGGATGCCGGCTTCCCCCTGCACCGGTTCGACCAGGAAGGCGCAGGTGCTGCCGGTTATAGCCGCCTCGAGAGCATCGGCATCACCGTAGTCGATCATGACGAAGCCGGGCGTGTACGGACCGAAGCCGTCGCGGTACTGCGGCTCGCTGGAGGAGGAGATGGCCGTCTCCACCGCTTCGGCTCCGGAGTTCATCGGCAGCGCCACATCCATGCCGCTCAACTCGTGCAGCCGTTTATAGAGCAGGGGGAGCTGATCGTTGCGAAAGGCCCGACTCGTGAGCGTGACCTTCTTCATCTGCTCCTCGGCGGCCTTCCGTATGTCCGGATGACAGTGACCCTGGTTCACAGCGGAGTAGGCCGCCAGGAAGTCCAGGTACTTCTTGCCCTCGACATCCCAGACCCAGACTCCTTCGGCCCGGGTGATGATAACGTCGAGAGGGTGGTAGTTATGTGCCCCGTATGTCTCTTCGAGGGAAATGTAGTGTGAAGGCTCCATAGCGGCTCTACTCACAATGGTGATCCTTCCTCTGAGGTGAGAGGCGGAAGACGGCTGTAATAACAGGATAAATAATAATTGAAGGGAAGGTCTGACTATTCCGTATATTCATTGATCTTCGATTTCGGTACTGGGATCTACCACTAGCCATGCGGTAGCGAGCGGCCGTTTACTGGAAAGCGAGCAGTGTCTGATGATTGAAGTCTCGGTTGAAAATGTCTCCAAGAGCTTCGGCAAGATCGATGCCGTGGATGGGGTGTCGCTCGAAACCCATGGAGGCGAGGTGTTCGCCCTGCTGGGTCCGAATGGAGCGGGCAAAACTACCCTCATCCGTATGATTATGGACATTATGAAGCCCGACTCGGGGGATATCACCTTTGACGGAAAGCCGATCAGCTATGAGCTGAAGCACAGAATAGGCTATCTGCCTGAGGAGCGGGGTCTGTACAAGAAGCAGAAGCTGGGGGAGGTGGTGACCTACTTCGGCCGGCTGCACGGATTGGAAAAGGAAGAGGCCAGACGTCGGGCGCATGAATGGCTCGCACGGGTCGACCTGGAGGACTGGGAAAAGAAAAAGGTGGAGGAACTGAGCAAGGGGATGCAGCAGAAGGCACAGATAGCCCTGACCCTTCTCCACGATCCCGACTTAGTAATCCTGGACGAACCGTTCGCCGGACTCGACCCGGTGAATACCCGCATGGTCAAGGACTTCATTGTCGAAATGAGAGACAGGCGGAAGACGGTGCTCCTTTCCACCCACCAGATGGCCCAGGTGGAAGCCCTCGCCGACTGGGTGTTCATGATCAGTCACGGACGGCGGGTGCTCTACGGGAGACTGACGGATATCAAGAGGGACTATTCCGACAACGCCGTGATGGTGAATGAAGAGGTCAATGCGAAGGGCCTGGAGGGGATTACGAGGGTTGACAGGGACGCGGCGCCGGGCAGGCTGCAGAAGGTGTGGCTCAAGGAGGATATGGAGCCCGGGGAATTCATACGGGCGCTGCTCGACAGAAAGGAGCCGGTCGAGCACTACGAGCTGGCCGAGACACCGCTGGAGGACATCTTCGTGAAGCTCGCACAGGAGCCCGTGGTGGAGGAGGTGGCCTCATGAAACGCGCATTTCTGGTGGCGAGGCGTGAACTCTACGTCACGATACGGCGCAAGGCCTATCTGCTCACCATATTTGGAATGCCCATCCTCTTCGGAGGCATATTCGTGATTATGGGCTACTTCACGGCGAGATCTGTCATGAAGATCAGGCCGAAGGTGATTGCAGTGGTGGACAGCAGCGGGGTGGTGGATACCACTATCCTCCGCAACCTTGAGGAAGAGGCGCGGGAGAACAGTGTTCTGGGTGAGGAGGCGATAGAGGCCCTCGAGCAGCGGCTTACTGACCTGAATCCGAATACCAAGACCCTGGTCAGTGAAATCTTCAGCGGTTTCCGTGGAGCGGTGAGCCTGCTCACAATGACCAACGCCGACAGCGCCCGGGAGGCCACCCGCAGGGGGGATCTGGATGGCGCGCTCATCGTTTCGGGCGATTATCTCAACACCGGAAGGGTCTGGGGATACAGCCAGTCCCGCTCATTCATAGAGGATGATGAGAGTCCGGCCGAACGGCTTCTGCGGCAGACGCTGGTATTGAGTCTGCTCAAAGATCAGAATCTCGACCCCGGGATTCAGATCCGGATTCTGCGCCCGATGCACCTGAGGGCGTTCGAGGTATCGGAGGTGGGTGAGGAGTTCGAGGAGACGGGTGTAGCGTCCGAGATACGCAAATTCGCCCTCCCCTACGGATTCTCACTTCTGCTGCTGATGTCGATCATGATGGGTGGCGGTTTCCTACTGCAGGGAGTGGCCGAAGAGAAGGAGAACAGGGTCATCGAGATCCTGCTCTCGAGCCTTACGCCCGATGACCTGATGACCGGCAAGGTTCTCGGCCTCGGCGCCGCCGGACTTATCCAGATTATTGTGTGGCTGGGAATGGCGTTTGCTTTGCTGACCTTCGCCTCACGGAGCTTGATGCCCGGCTTCGAAGTGCCTGTGGATCTGTTCCTCATCTGCCTGGGATATTTCCTGGTGGGTTATTTGATGATTGCCAGTCTGATGGCCGGTGTGGGCTGTCTGGGAAACACGATGAAGGAGAGCCAGCAGCTCTCTACATGGTTCACCATACCGGTCGTCGCACCGTTCATCATGATAATGGTGATTCTGGCCGAGCCGAACGGTGTGATCGCCCGCGTATTTTCCTACTTTCCGCTCACCAGTCCGGTGACCATGATGCTGCGGCTTCCCTCACAACAGGTGCCGTGGTGGGAGGTGCCGCTGACGTTCGTCATCCTCATCGTGTCGGTCTATCTGGCCCTCAGGCTCGGTGGCAAGCTCTTCCGGCTGGGCTCACTCATGTACGGCAAGAGGCCCACCGTGCCGGAGATCTGGAGGTGGCTGCGGCAGGCCTGAGACCGTAGTTGTTTTCACCTGCCTACTGGGGGGATGGGAGTTACGGCGTTGAGTAGATGAGATTCACTATCTTGGTGGGGGTGTGCAGTTCCAGGTCAACGGGGGGTACGTGATCGGGCGCCAGCACGAAGACCGTACCCCGGAGAGAGAGTTCAAATTCTGTCACACCGATCTCCTCCCAGTTCCACTGGTAGCCTTGCGAGTCCCTGGAGGGGAAGTCGATGTAGACCCTGACGGTCTCGCCCGGTCCCAGGTTGTCATCGCTGGCCGCGAACCTCACTTCTGTTTCGACGAGGACGCTGCGTGAGGGCTTCTTTACCAGTGACACGGATATGGCGGCCTTGACTTCATAGGGTACACGCAAGACGTATTGCTCAGCACCACCGCCTGCACCTGTTACGTTCAAGACTTCTACACTGAATTGCCCCCAGTCATCTCCTCCGGTTTCGGAGGTTTCCCACTCATCTGATGCCACTATGCTGGCCTGCAGCTGAAAGGTGGGCATCTCGTAGGCCGGCAGGTGCTCCTCGCAGCTGCCGAGCAGAAGTGAAGCGGCAAAGAAAGCCGGCAGCGGCCACAGTTTCATTTGATGGCGCATCAGAACCTTACCTCAATTCCTATCCGTGTGCGGCGGCCGATGCGGTAGGCGCCCGGGTCTCTCAGTTCGCCTCCGATGCGCCCGTCGCTGGAAACCCAGACTACGTTCTGGCGGTCGGTCAGATTTCGCACATCACCAAACACTCGCAGCACAACCTCGCGTCCGCCCATCCTGATCGGCCAGTCCCTGATCAGGCGCGCATCGACCTGGAAGATATCCCTCATGCGGGCATCATTGGGTATGATGCGGGTTCCTTCGGGGAGAACGCCGGAGGAGGATGGGGCGTAGGTATACGGTCGCGGACTATTGTAGCGGGCGACTATATCGAACAGGATGCCGTGGTACGAGCCGATCGCCTCCACCGCCAGTGTGTGGCGCTGGTCCCACGACAGGAAGTACATTATCCGGGTGGGCTCGAAACCCCACTGGAGGTAATTGAGGCCGGAGAGACCTGTATCGGCGTGTCCCCTGACGATCATATAAGCATAGGATGCTTTGATGCCGATTCCCTCGACCGGACGTTTTTCGATGGCCAGCTCCAGGCCGGAAGCCCGCGCCAGCGGCAGGTTCACATACTGGGTAAAACCATCCTCCATTGCACGGGAATCAGACGGCAGAAATGTTTTAGTATCAATAAGATTAAACGATTCCTTAAAGAAATACGTTAAGGAGCCAACCGTCTGTGGATCGAACTCCCGGCGGAAGGAAAATTCGTAGGCTTTGGTGCGCTGGTACTCCAGATCGGGATTGCCCACCAGTACTCTCAAACCGCGGGTGAGGTCGAGATTGAGCCCGGAATATAGCTGGTCGAACAGGGGGACCTGGAAGAACTCGCCGTAGTTGAACAGAAAGTATGTATGGGGATCGATGGGAGTAGCCAACCCGATCCTCGGACTGATCCGGGCCTTGCGGCTGGCGGCCACCCACTCATCCTCCGGAGCAATCTCCCATTTGAACTCCTCTGCGGTAGTGGGTATCCATTCCATCACCGGGCGCCTGGCGCGGGGATCGAGCCAGTCGTAGCGCAGACCGAGCTTGAGGACGAAACCCTCGCCCGTCTCGTACATGTGCTGGGCGAACAGGGCGCCCGTGCGGGGTGAATAGTGGTAATCGGAGGAGAAATTGAGGAGTTCGAGGTCGGGCATGGGCAGACCGTAGAGGGTGGTCTGCGGCTCCACCTTGAGTAGATTGGAAGCGAGACTGTAGAAGGCCAGTTCGAAGCCTACTTTCAAGCGGTGGCGGCCGGCCTGGGCGGTTAGGGTTCCCCGACCGGTGGTGATGTCCTGTCGGCCGCGAAGCCACCACATCCGCTCGCCGCTGGTTACATACTGGAGGAAGGAGTCGTACTGCCATGGGGGTCTCGCGGCTACTGAATCGCGCGAGGCCTCGTGAACACCCCGCTGGATGGTAAAGCGGGAAAGCTGCAGGTCGTAGAAAACGTAGGGAGTGAGCATGTGGTTCAGGGTGAGGGCCAGGCGGCCGCTGTCACGCCACTCGGCGGGAAGCCCTTCCAGGTTGCGCCGCCAGCGCCATTCATAGTTGTGCTGCCACTGGTGGCTCAGCAGGCCCTGTCCCGAAACGCGCAGCGTCGGGCTCAGGTAGAGGTCGGAGCGGGTAAAGATGTTCCACGAGTGTGTGAATGGCGACCCGAAGGAGGTGCTGTCCTCGAAGTCCTGCCGCCAGCGGGTGTTGTCGGTAATCAGGTCCGCCGCCACCAGGTAGAACGCCCGGTCGCGGCGGATAGGTCCTTCCAGGAGCGCCTCCAGCTGCGCCCGGCCGGAATGCTCACTGCCGCCGAAGGGAACCCCCGCATCGTCCCGATCGTAGCGGATCATCCTCTTGGGTGTATTCCCGCCGCGGCGGGTGATAATGTGTACCACTCCCGAAAGAGCGTTGCCGAACTCGGCGTCGAATCCTCCGGTGTGTATGTTCAGCTCGGTGATGACCGATTTGGGCAGTCCGATGGCGGCCTCCCCTGTACTCGGATCCTGGATGGGGACGCCGTCCATGACGTAGATGGTCTCGCCGGCACGGCCCCCCCGGATGTGGCCTCCGTAGACCACGCCGGGCTGTAGTTCCACGATTTCCTGGAAGGTGTCCACCGGCAGGCGATCGATAGCCACCGAACCGACGCGGTGGAGGGTGCCGGTAATGTCCTTCTGGATCAACGGGCGCTTGGCGGTGACCACCACCGCCGGCAGTTCCACCAGTGTAGGCTCCATCCTCACGTCTACCACCGTGCGCAGAGAGGGGAGCACCGCCACCTTCACCATGCGTACTTCCCGGTATCCCATGTAGCGGAACAGCAGTGTGTGCTCCCCGATGGGAATATTGCGCAGCAGGTAGAATCCTTCGGAATTGGTGAGGCTGCCGTAGGGCGTGCCTTCCAGAAACACGTTGACCGCGACCAGCACCTCGTCGGTAGCGTCGTCGCGCACCGTACCTTGAATAATGCCCGTAGACGCCGATTGAGCATGGACCGTCGAAGGGATAAGCGCCGGCGCAGGCAGGGTCAGGGCCAGAAGGATCAGCAGGTGACGGCGTAGTGAACCGAATAAGTATTGGGGGGTATAATCCTGTACATGAGTTGAGGACCCATCTATCTTAGCAAGCCATTGAATCATGAGCTTCTCCTGCCCGAATATTGCTCCGTCAAGACTCTCTCTCCGGTTGCTGCCAAGTATTACGGTTGCAGGATTAATAACATTTACCGCCCTGGGTGCCAACGCATTTGCTCAAGTGGTCCAGACTCCGGCCATGGCCACCGTTACGGTGACGGAGATCCGCGTCGAGGGAACCCGGCGGACCGACGACAACCTGATCGTCGTCTCATCGGGCATCGCCGCCGGAGGCAGCCACACGTTGACCGACTTCCAGGATGTCGTCACCCGCGCCGTACGCCAGCTCTGGCTGCTCGGGCTCTTCTCCGACATCCAGATCGAAGGTGAGATTGTGTCGAACACGGAGGTCATCCTCATCATCCGGGTGGAGGAGCGCCCCTACCTGAATACGGTGACCTTCACGGGGAACAAGAAGCTGAAGCGTAAAGACCTGCTGGAGACGAGCAGGCTGCGTGAGGGGATTCCTCTGGGACCGAGCCGCGTGGCACAGGCGGTGGAACGAATCCTGATGAATTATCGGGATGAGGGGTACCTGCGGTCGGAGATAGAGTACGAGGTTCTGACGGTCGGTGACGACACCACCAGGGTCAACCTGGTCTTGTCGATCGACGAGGGTCCTAAAGTTGGCATCAACCGGATCGTCATTCTGGGCAACGAGGCACTCAGCGACCGGCAGATACGCCGCGTTATGGAAACGGGCACAGGTTTCCTCTTCTTCAGCCGGGGCAGCTATGACCAGAAGAAGGTCGAAGACGACAAGCAGCTGATCGCTGCCCGCTACAGCGAGGCGGGCTACCTGGATGCCAGGGTGGAATCCGACAGCCTGATCTTCGGCCAGAAGGGACGGAACATGACCCTCTTGCTCACCGTGGAGGAGGGTCCGCAGTATACGCTGCGCAATCTGACGTGGTCGGGGATCGAACTGCTTGCCGACGAGGAGGTGGAGGCCGTCCTTGCCATCCACGGGGCGGAGCCGTACAACGAAGCCAAACTGTCGGAGACGATGGCGGCGATCCAGGGCCTCTACTTCGAGAAGGGATATGTATATGCCAACGTAGATCGTGACAGAAGCTTTGAGGGCACAAATGTGGATGTCGACCTGCGCGTCTTCGAGGGGGAACCGGCCAATGTGGCCCATATCTTCATTACCGGCAACACCAGGACGAAAGAGCACGTCATCCGCCGGGAGCTGCTGCTGAAGCCGGGCAACCTCTTCTCCCGCAACCTGTTCGAACGCTCGCTGCGCGAGGTGATGGCGCTCAACTATTTCAGCAACGTCGAGCTCGACCCTCCACCCACACCCACCATGGATGGTGACCTCGACGTCACCATCAAAGTGACAGAAAAACCCACCGGCCAGGCCATGTTCGGAGCGGGCTGGAGCGAGCGGGACGGACTCATCGGCAATATCGGGCTGATGCTGCCCAACCTGTTCGGCAGCGGGCAGCAGCTCGACTTTACCTGGGATTTCGGACGGATCCGGCGCACGATCCAGTTCGGATTCACCGAGCCGTGGCTGTTCAACACACCCACCCTGGTAGGGTTCAATGTCTACCGGAGCCAGCTTTTCTGGAACATCTTCTACAAGCAGAAGCGGGAGGGTGTCGGCTTCCGCATCGGGCGCCGGTTGCGGTGGCCCGACGACTACTTCCGCACCAGCATCGGCTACCGGGTCGAGGATACAACCTTCTACGATTTTGACGAGAACTATAGTCCCAGCGCCGCCTTCGACCTGCGACGGTACGACTGGCCGATCCGCAACTCCTCGATCTCGTGGACCATCATGCGGGACTCCCGCGACCGTCCCGAGTTCCCCACCAGGGGTTCGATCAATAGTATGCGCATCGAGCTGGCCGGAGGTCCGCTCGGCGGGGATGAGCAGTATGTGAAGTGGGACCTGAGCCAGTCGTTCTTCTTCCCTGCCTGGTGGAGCTTCGTTATGGGCATGAAGGTGCGTGCCGGTCTGGTGGAGGGCTACAGCGGGTGGGATCGTAGCGGGTTCGTTCCGTTCAACGTCAAGTATCTGCCCGGTGGCACATCGTTCGACGGTCAGATCCGTGGATATGAGAACCGGCGGGTGGGGCCGAAGGATTTCGACGGGCTGGAGGTAGGCGGACAGTCGCTGCTCATTTTCACCCTGGAGTTCACCTTCCCGCTTGTTCCACAGCAGTCGATATTCGGGTTGGTGTTTGCCGATGCGGGCAATTCGTGGCTCGACCTGGGTGATACAGATCCGTTCGACCTCAAGCGATCCCTGGGATTTGGCCTGCGCATGTATACACCGATGATCGGGCTCATCGGGTTTGACTTCGCCTTCGGCTTCGACCACTATGATAAATACGGGCGTCGCAGGGGTCGCTGGATGCCTCATTTCCAGTTCGGAACGCAGTTCTACTAACAGGTTGCCCATCCGGAGTCCGTTCTCTGGACCGCGAACCCTTGGTCCAGGGTCGCAAAACCGCATCAGCGGTTGAGCAATCCAGCGAACGCCGGCGAGTAAACTCCGGTCGGGCAGCAGCGTCTTAGGGAGTGGAGACTCATTCCTGATCGCGGCTAGAGGAGGCGTTGGCAATGCATAAATCTCTGACCGCTGGTGCTTTCGGCGGCTTTCTTTTCGTTCTGGTGGCGGGTGCATTGATGATCCCGCGACAGGATCAGCTACAGCTGGGCTTTATCGATTCGCAGGCGGTCATCGGGGCCTACCCCGGTACGGCGGAGGCCCAGGCCACGTTTGCGGCTGAGAATGATGCGTGGCAGCGCCAGGCTACCGACATGCAGGATGAGATCGACCGGTTAAACCAGGAGCTGGAGCGCCAGAGTATGGCCATGACCCAGGAGAGGCGGACGCAACTGACGGCAGAGCTTCAGCAGAAGGCGATGGCGTACCAGAGCTTCATCGACGAGGTCTGGGGACAGACCGGACGGGCTTATCAGCGGAACCAGGAATTGATGAGGCCCATCATAGATATGGTAAACGCTCTACTGGAGAAGGTCGGCCAGGAGGAAAAATTCGACTACATCTTCGATGCGGCCTCCGGCGGCATCGTATATGCCGATCCGAAGTATGACCTGACTCCCAAGATCATCGAGATGATGGGCACGGGTTCCGGCCCCGATCTCCACTAGGCCCGGCCAGGCATGCTAGCCAGCGAGCTGGCCAGGCAGCTGAAGGGCCGACTGGAGGGGGAGGAC
>JAUVWC010000147.1 GCA_030604325.1 Candidatus Zixiibacteriota bacterium
AGTAAACCCGGCCTCGGGTAGGATCGTTATTCTATACGGATGCCCTCTAGGAGCCTGTCGGAGAAACGCTCCTAGGGCATTACCAACTGATTGGCGCGCCTCACGACATTTCGGAACAAATTCTACCACGATGCAGAAATGTAAGGCAGGTTGAATCATGAAGAAGATTTTCGCGCCACCGATTCCACTGCTGCTCGTGTTTCTGGCCGTCGGATGCTCAGACAATCCTGTCAGCCACCGCCGCAGCGAGCTGCCCCGCGCCCTGACGGCGCAGGAAATTCAGCTAATCGAAGCGGATAACCTTTTCGGCCTCAAGCTCTTCACGGCAGTGAGCTCCGCCGAGGGCGACATCAATGTTTTCATCTCACCCCTGAGCGTTTCCATGGCACTGGGGATGACACTCAACGGGGCGGACGGCCAGACATACGACGCCATGCTGGAGACGCTGGAACTTGCCGGTCTGACCGAAGACGAGATCAACCAGTCGTACCAAAGCCTGATCGCTCTGCTCACCAACCTCGATCCGGAGGTTGTTTTCCAGATCGCCAACTCTATCTGGTACCGCGACACTTTTCCTGCCCGGCAGTCTTTTGTGGACGTGAACCGGCAGTACTTCAACGCCGAGGTACAGAGTCTCGACTTCGATGATCCCAGCGCGGCCGACATCATCAACGCCTGGGTGCACGAAAAAACGAACGGGAAGATCGATGAAATAGTCGATAAGCCTATCGATTGGAATACGGTGATGTTCCTCATCAATGCTATCTACTTCAAGGGGGATTGGACCTACCAATTCGACCCGAATGATACAGAGGATGAGGACTTCACCCTGCTCGATGGCACCACCAAACAGGTCCCGATGATGAACATGCAGGGTGTCTCCCTCCCTTATTTCGAGAACGAAGACTTTCAGGCCATCGACCTCGCCTACGGGGACAGCCTGTTCAGCATGACGATCATACTTCCCCACAACGGCACTGATATAGATTCCATTATTGAGGGACTGAACACGAATCAATGGGAGGAGTGGATCGGCCAGTTCCACCACACAAGTCTTGAATCCTTCGGGATGCCCAAGTTCGAGCTGGAGTACGAAATAAAACTGAACGATGTACTGAAAGCGTTGGGAATGGAGATCGCTTTCGACGAGGTCCTGGCCGACTTCTCACGTATGTATCACAATGAACAAGTCGGACCGAACCTGTTCATCAGCAAAGTGAAGCATAAAACTTTCATCGAGGTGAACGAGGAAGGCACGGAGGCGGCCGCCGTGACCTCAGTAGAGATGGCTTATACATCGATCGGCCCATATATGATTGTGAACCGTCCGTTCATCTTCGCCATCCGAGAGCGATTCTCCGGGACGATCCTCTTCATCGGCAAGATCGTGGACCCGGCCCCGTAGGATTTGCCTGGGAAAAGGACAAGGATAAATACAACTTCTCTAGGAATGTATCTTTATCTCCTTGAGCTGGCCACGGTTGCTCTCTGAGTGCCAGATATCGATAAACTCGCGGATCGACTGCTCTTCCCTGGCGGCAATGTGTTCCGCGACAGGTCTTCTCAACAGCCCCTTGATGCTGCCGAAAGCCACACTGTCCTTTTCTGCTAAATCACGGGCCATACTTCTGGCTTCATTCATCAGATTGTCCTCAGATGCAACCTGATCCACTAATCCCAGCCGATGTGCTTCCTCGGCCGGGTACATGGCCCCGCTGCCGAGCATCAATTCAGCATTCCTCTCTCCCACACAGTATTTGAGGATCTCGACGCTCCCGGCGAAAACGGAGGAACCGAACTCGACTTCGTTCAGGGAGATCTTCGCCTTGCCCGCTACCATGAGGCGGTAATCGCAGGCAGCGGCAAGCATGCAGCCACCGGCGATAGTGTGGCCGTTCAAAGCGGCCACCACCGGTTTGGGGAAGAGAAAGATGTAGGTGTACAGACTGGTGAACTTCCTCAGAAACACGGCAAATGATTCCGGTGAATAATCCAGAAACTCCGGGATATCAAAACCGAAGGAGAAGAATTTCCCGCTGCCCGTGAGGATAATCGACCTGACCTGCCGGTCATTCTCCAGCTCCTGGAGACATTGTGTAAGTTCTTCGACCAGAGGTTCATTCAGAGCATTCACCTTCCCTCTGGACAGGGTCAAGGTCGTGACTGCCTCATCCCCGGAAACGTGAACGAAACTAATGTCAACCTCCTGTAGCACAATGTCAGAAGAGACGGCGATGGTGGGCGACGAGGGACTTGAACCCACGACCTCGGCGATGTGAACGCCGCGCTCTAACCAGCTGAGCTAGTCGCCCCAAGGTGCCTGTATCTAATCCGCAAAGCAGGAATCTGCAACGCAGGAATCCGCAACGCAGGAATCCGCAAAGTAGGACCGCTAAAGGTTGTGTCAACGGCTTTCAGTGACGGTCGAAGAGCCGGTCTAAACAGCGGCTCCCTCCCGGAAACGCACGGACGACGTAAGTTGAACTCTGTACTGATCATACCCCGCCAGAGGGCAATACCTGCGGTCCCCTGTGCCGGTTCCGACTTGAGTTGGTTGATGACCGCCATGCCTGTACCGATGCCTATCCCGTCCCAGAACAGATCCTTACCCGAAACGTGCCCGCGGCCACTGAACGAGTCGTACAGTTCCTTGCCGATGCTGACGGCCACTCCGGTCGCCGCTCCGAACATGCGGGCCCGGTCATGGTCCCAGTCCCAGGCATTGACGGCCACCGTGTAGCTAATGCTTGTAACCAGGAAACCGCCCATGAAATGGAGGAACTTGTCTGGTCCCAGCCATTGGTCCTGGGCCCCAGCCCGGCGGGCGGGCAGGGCCAGCACGAGGAGGGCTGTACAGACGGCGGGGAGACTCAGAGCCCGGTGCTCAGACCTGCTCGCCCGGCGTGTACAGCTTCTCATACTCATCGAACACGAACTTGTCGGTCATCCCGGCAACAAAATCGCAGACGGTCCGGTAGAAGGCGGGGTTGGTCAGGTAGCGGGCCTTCTCCTCTTCGACCTTCTCCAGCGGCAGGTCGCGCATGAAACGGATCTTGTGGCGCTTGGCGAAGCTGAGGAGAACGTAATCGGGGAGCTGCAGCGGCCGGTTCAGATATGCTTTGAAGAGCTTGCGCATGAGGAACACGGCTTTACCGTCCATGCGGCTGACGTTGTAGCAGTTGATGATGTTTTCGTAGACGAAGCGGTGCAGCTGCTGGTACTCCCTTTTCAAACCCTCGTCGAGCTGCACCAGTCTGCGCGGCAGATTGTCCAGTGCACCGTGGAAGTCGTCCGGAGTCTCGATTCCGTTCTCCTCGCTCCACTTGCCGATCCTCTTCAGACTGCTGACGATGGTGTTGGTTACCAGCAGGTGGATCAACCCGCGGATCAACATGTTCTGCCGCATGAAACGGGACTGGTCGTGGTAGCCGGGTATGTTCCTGATCACCAGGCGGCTGATCGAGAGTTCCTCTACCCGCCCCAGCTCAACCTGGCGCTCCCGCAGGCCGTCCTCCAGGTCGTGGGTCTGCTGGGCGATCTCGTCGGCAGCGGCCACCGCCTGACCCTCCAGGTGGCAACCCCGCTCCAGATCGATCCCGTCGGTATTGACGTCGCAGAGCACTTTGGCGGGGTCGCAGTCGGTGTGCTTGAGCACACCCTCGCGTACCTGGTCGGTGAGGTTCAGACCCGGCAGATCGTAGCGCACCTCGAGCTGGTCGATGACCCGCAGGCTCTGGTAGTTGTGCTTGAAGCCTCCCAGCTTGAAGCGCACCTCGGCGCGGACCATCCCGTCCAGGTCGTCCTCCCCGCTCATGATGTGGCGGAGCACCTTCTCACCGGAATGTCCAAAGGGAGTGTGCCCCAGATCGTGGCCCATGGCCACCGCCTCCACCAGATCCTCGTTCAACCCGAGGGCGCGGCCGATGGTGCGGGCGAGCTGGGAGACTTCCACCGTGTGGGTAAGGCGGGTGCGGTAGTGGTCGCCCCCAGTTGAGATATAGACCTGGGTCTTGTGCTTGAGGCGGCGGAAAGCGCGGCTGTGAATTACCCGGTCCCGGTCACGCTGGAAGGGGAGGCGGTAGTCCTCCCGTCGTCCCTCCTGCTGCAGGGGCTGCCGCCGGCTCGCCCAGGCGTTCTTGAAGGCGTAGACCTTGCTGATGGCATCGTATCGTTCGATAAGCTCACCCGCATCCCGGTAGCCCGGCTCTGCCCTGGGAACAGAGGATGGGGCGCGGGGTTGTGCTTCAGCTCGCTCTTCTGTCGGTGCCGAGCGCTTGCGGGGCGGTGTCACTCCTTGCCGGCCCCGCCGCCTTCACCCTCTTTCTTCGACGAGGTTTTCTTCAAGGCGGTTTTCTTGGTACCCTTCTTCTTCCCGGCAGCTTTCTTCCCCTCCGCCTCCACCGCGTCGCCGATCCGCTCCTTCAGTTCCTTCTCCTTGGCGCGCATCGCCTCGCGGAAGCTGTCCCTCGCTTCATGGAGCCGCTCCTTTAGAGCCGACAGAGCGACCCCGGCCTTCACACCCGCCTCCTCACCTTCCTCCAGGGCAACCTTTTCAATGTCCTTCTGGATCCCCTTGAAGCGGGAGGTGATGTCGGCAAAGCGCGTCTTCAATTCCTCGGAGAGGTTTTCGGCCTCACTCGCCGCCTTCCTG
>JAUVWC010000312.1 GCA_030604325.1 Candidatus Zixiibacteriota bacterium
GCCGGGGATAATTTTTAGGCAGAGCATTGCCGGACTGAGGGCTTCCCGGTAATTGTGCCTCGAGGCTCTGCCACGCATGGAAAGTAGGCAGGCGGGCAACATGAATTTCCCCGGTAATGAATGCCCGAATGAGCTCACGGTCGTTCGGGTAGAGATGAACGGCGACATGCTTGATCTCCGGGCTGCCCTCGAAGTACCCCTCGAAGGCACTCAGGTGGATCACCCCCCGGCGGGCCCCACCCTCCCCTGCGGGTTCGGTGAAGAACCTACATGTGTATCCTCCCAGACCGAGCGGTTCTTCCTCCACGCCGAGATGGCCCAGTTCCGGAAGAGCGGGTGACAGCGGGGCAACAGTGGCCAGGCGGTACGGCTGTGTCTTCATCCAGCCGGGCATCAACAGGCTCAGCCGGTCTTGGTCGGAGTCGATGCCAATCGAATCGATATAGGCAAAAGCGGGGTCTATATAGGGATCTGCATCCCGGGCAAGCTGCCGGTAGCGATCGAAGGTGACCCGGATATGCTCCGGGCTCAGTTCACTGCCATCGTGGAAGCTTACTCCATCCCGCACAATGAAGGAGGTTGTGCCGGGTCTCGCCTCATCGGAATCCAATGAACCCAGCGCCGGCACCGGCGACTCATCTTCATTATTCTTCGTGGGTGGCAGCAGTAGGCCCGGTCCGTATACCTGGGACATGATCCAGGCCTCGGGACTATCAGGCAGGAGCGCAGGTGGAAGCGGCAGGAAGTTCCCGCTGAATACAATCCCGATGTGGAGAGTATCGCGGCGGCCCTGGACCGGTTCCATAGAGGAGTAGTGGCGGAGCGGGTGATTGATGGATGAGCGGTCAGCGGCCCGCCATCCAGCAAGAAGAAGCATCCCCACCAGCAGAGATATCCCCACAAGTAGTGGGAGTGACAGCCTATGACGCCCCTGGCTGAGCATCGCCACCTGTTATCCGTCCGTGAACGCGCCAGGAGCATGAACTCCCGGCCCGTAACGGATCCAGGCTTCGTTTCCAAACTGCTCGAGGCGGAGTCTCTCGGCCTTATCCCTTTCGCCGACCTTCAATTCGCTTTCTTCGAACCGGATATCCAGCGCCCGGGCGAAGCCGTCAACAAACGGATATACCAGAGCGGCTGCTTCGATACGGCGCCCTAGCAGTGTGGAGCAGTCGATGGTGGCCCGCGCCATCTTTCCGGTTTCTGCCTCCACATCCACTCCCTTCAGGTAACGAGGAAGGCGAAGGTGCTCGGGGCCCAGCAGTATCGAACCGTGCTGCATCAGCCATCCCCGGCGCCGACACTGGGCCGAGCCCACTACCTTGCGACCACCCGTTACCAGTTCGTAACGTCCGGCTGCCATGAAACAGGGATAGCTTGTCTGGGGTGTAGTGGCCAGGTTATCAATCCTCCTCGATTGCTGTCCACGCCGACCCCGCTCCAGTTCCAGACGGATGCCGGCCCGGGCCAGTCCCTCCTGCAACCCCGCGGCCAGCCAGCGGTACGCCCCCAGAACCCCCCCGGCCGGGGCCGGGGCGATCACACTGTAGGTCAATTCCTCGGCGTGCAGGATGGCCCGACCGCCCGTGGGGCGGCGCACCACATCGTACCCATCGTCCCGGAGGGCCTCCCAGTCCACCGTATCCGCCGCCCGCTGATTCGCACCCAGGGAGAGGGCCGGTGGACACCACCAGTAGAGCCTTAGGGTAGGCATTGCTGCAACCCCGGTCTCCAGGGCACAATCGAGCAGTGCTTTGTCGACCGCCATATTCCAGTCGGGTGGACCGGGCCCGTCAACCAGCAACCGCCAGACGGCACTCACAATTCCACCTCCACATCCACCAGGAACCCATCAACCTCAACACCCAGTTCGGCGAGCGCGGCCCTGGCGGCTTCCTGCTGGGCCTGTTTTTTAGAATCCCCCTCGCCCTCACCCAGTACGTACTCGTCGAGCAGCACTTCTACAGTGAAAATCTTATCGTGGTCCGGTCCCTCCTCCTTCTTTGTGCGGTAGACCAGGCGTCCCGCTTTCTGCTTCTGTACATATTCGAGGAGTATGCTCTTGTAGTTGCGGTAGCCGGGCGTGCGGGTCACTGTCGGGAGTTCCCGAATCAGTCTGCGCACTATTATACGTCGTACGGCTTCGTAGCCGCCGTCCAGATAGACCGCGCCAAACACCGCCTCCAGTGCATCTGCCAGTATGCTCGGTCGGGTTCTCCCGCCTGTAGCCTCTTCATTCTCCGAAAGCAGGA
>JAUVWC010000211.1 GCA_030604325.1 Candidatus Zixiibacteriota bacterium
ACGACTGGGTTGATTCAATGGCTGAACGCCTCGTAGCGTCGAACAAACGTGCCCGCAGGGACTACGAGATTCAGGATACCGTGGAGGCAGGGATGGTGCTCCAGGGCACGGAAGTGAAGAGCCTGAGGGCGGGCCAGGCCGACCTGACCGGTAGCTTCGCACGGGTTGAGGGGGGAGAGGTATGGCTGTACGATTGCCATATTCCCCCCTACAAAGAGGGAGGTTACATAAACCACGAGCCAAAGCGACCCCGCAAGCTCCTGCTGCACAAGTCGGAGATAAGGCGCCTGATAGGAAAGGTGGCTCAGCAGGGGATCACGCTGATCCCGCTGAAGCTGTATTTCCATGGGGGGTACGCAAAGGTACTGCTCGCCGTGGCGCGTGGCCGCGCTAAAGCTGACAAGCGCTACCGGATTGCCGAGGAGGAAGCACGCCGCGAGATCAAACGTGCAGTGCAGCGCATCAAAGGATAAGGAACCAGAGGCACCGTGCCGTCGTTGTTGAATATGATGACTGATATCCATCAAAGCAGAACCAGCTGGATCGGTCGCCACCGCCCGGCTGCAACCGTTGGGCTCCTTCTAGGGATGTTCCTCAATGCCGGTGCCGCTGCCGGTAGCGGTGTCGATCAGAGCCGCCAGCAGACCATAGAGGTCCGGGGCCCGCAGGAAACCGAAGGAGCTGTTATCGCCCGCAACGGCGTTCCGACACAGGAGCGGTTGCGTGGTGTCCGTCTCGAGGGAGGGGAACTCTACCTCCGCCTCCACGATCTCGCCAACTACCTGGGTGCGCGGGATCGTTGGGACATAAAGAACAAGTACGAACTGTTCATCGATGAGCGGAGACTGAAGTTCACTCTCGGCTCATCGGTGGTGATCATAGACAACCAGCCCAGCCAGGCGGTCAATCTTCCCCGGTCGGTGGAGCTTCACCGTGGGGCACTCTACGCCCCTGCGGACGGCATCGCCACCCTGTTGACTGCGTTCACAGGAAAGGAGT
The DNA here is from genome assembly GCA_030604325.1 of Candidatus Zixiibacteriota bacterium. Classification (GTDB taxonomy): domain Bacteria; phylum Blakebacterota; class Blakebacteria; order Blakebacterales; family Blakebacteraceae; genus JAGLTZ01. The sequence goes on from JAUVWC010000211.1 coordinate 1,000, forward strand.
GCGAGTACCTGTCGAGGCAGGGATGGCTCAACTACGGCGGTATCGGGCTGAATGTGCTGGGGATAAGGCTGACACACCGGCCGGAGCAGGGGACCGAGGTAGAGATATTGATGACCGAACCCCTGAACTACGATACATTCTCGCAGGCCGAGGGCACGTTGAATATAACCTTCGAGGGTGCCAGGGCCGATGTGGCGGCCCTCAGAAGGGTTCAGGGTAAGGGACTAGTTCGAAAGATCGAAGTATACGAGCAGCGGGATAACGTGCTCCAGATCAGTTTCCGGCTTTCGCACAGCTATCGCGACACTCCCGTTTTCTATAACACCAACGAGGGATTGTTGTTCGTCCTCCGCAGTTCAGCCACGGGAGAGCGATTGGAGGAATCGCGCTCGACCTTCCCTGTCGCACCCGCCTTCGGTATCAGCACCGTAGTGATCGATGCGGGCCATGGCGGGGAAGATCCCGGCAGCGTCGGTCCGACCGGCTTGAAAGAGAAGGATGTGGCCCTCGACATAGCCCGCAGGCTCCATGAGCTCTTCCGCCGGGATCCCCGCACACAGGACATCAACGTGATCATGACGCGGGACAGCGACGAGTTCATCCCTCTCAGCCAGCGCTGGAAGCAGGCCAACGAGGAGAAGGGAGATCTCTTTATCAGCATCCATACAAATTCCTTCCAGGATCCCTCGGTCAACGGGTTCATGACCTTCTTCCTGGCTGAGGCCAAGAACGACGAAGCGCGGCAGATAGCCGCCTACGAGAACTCCGTATTGAGGTACGAGGAGAACAGCAGGGCCCTCCAGATCGACGTCGACGAGCCGATGTTGAGAGGCATCCTGGGAGAGCTGATCAGCACCAAATACCTGGAGGAGAGCCAGGTGCTGGCAGGTCTGATTCAGGACGAGCTGAGGGGCCGCATCAGACACCAGGTGCGCGACCGGCGGATAGACCAGGCAGGTTTCCTCGTCCTCAACGGCGCGAGCATGCCTGGCGTCCTTGTTGAGACCGCTTTTATTTCCAACCGGGCTGAGGAGAACTTTCTGAGGCAGAACAGCTTCAAGAACAAGGTTGCCGAAGCCCTCCACGCTGCTGTGATCAGCTACAGGGAACGGGTGGAAGTGGGCCGGTGAGCAGCTGGTTACCCTCTCCCACATTTTTTCTCTAACGGGTGGCAAGAACCGGGTCGTATGAACCAGGAATACATTCGTAATTTCTGCATCGTGGCGCATATCGACCACGGCAAGTCTACGCTGGCCGACCGCCTGTTGGAGGAGACCGGTATGATGGAGCGCCTGGCCAGTGTGGACCAGGTCCTCGACGATATGGATCTCGAGCGCGAGCGTGGTATAACGATCAAGATGCATCCCGTGAGGATGCAGTACGAGGCCGCCGACGGGGTCGAGTACGTCCTCAACCTTATCGACACGCCGGGCCACGTCGATTTCACCTACGAGGTGAGCCGCTCTCTGGCGGCCTGTGAAGGGGCGGTGTTGGTGGTGGACGCCAGCCAGGGGATCGAGGCACAGACCTTGAGCAATCTCTACCTGGCCATAGAGCACGATCTGGAAGTTATTCCCGTAGTCAACAAGATCGATCTGCCCAGCGCCCTGGTAGAACAGGTCACCGCCGAACTTGCGGACCTCCTGGGTGTGGGAGCGGAAGAGGTGATCGCTGTCTCCGCCAAAGAAGGCACTAACGTCAGGCAGGTGCTGGAAGCGGTGGTGGAGCGGGTACCGCCTCCCTCAGGAGAACCTGATGGCCCCGCCCGAGCGTTGATCTTCGATTCAGCCTTCGACACCTACCGCGGGGCCGTTCCCTACTTCCGTGTGGTTGATGGATCTGTCAGGAAAGGCCAGCGTATCCGCCTGATAGGCTCGGGGAAGACGTTTGATGTTGGTGAGGTGGGGGTCTTCCGCCTGCGTAGGGAGCCGGTCGAGATGCTGCAGGCGGGCGAAGTGGGCTATCTCTACGCTTCGATCAAAACCATCCGCGACGCCCAGGTGGGTGATACCATTACCGATGCGGACAGCCCCGCCGACCGGCCCCTGCCCGGCTACCAGCGTGCCAAGTCGATGGTGTTCAGCGGGCTGTATCCCATGGACAGCGAGGATCACGAGAACCTGAACGATGCGCTGGAACGCCTGCGGCTCAACGACGCGGCCCTCTCCTTCGAACCGGAATCGAGTGCCGCCCTCGGCTTCGGCTTCCGCTGCGGATTCCTCGGTCTCCTCCATATGGAGATCGTACAGGAGCGTCTGGCGCGGGAGCATGCCCTGGATATCATTGCCACCGTACCAAGCGTGGAGTGCCGGGTACATACCACCGACGGTCGGGTGCAGGAAGTGGACAATCCCTCACTGCTCCCCCAACCGCAGGAGATCAAGTTTATTGAGGAACCGTACGTGCAGGTGCATCTGACCACCCCGCAGAGTTACATTGGCAACCTGATGCCCCTCTGCCAGGACCGCCGCGGTGAGTACCTCGACAT
>JAUVWC010000277.1 GCA_030604325.1 Candidatus Zixiibacteriota bacterium
CGAGGCCTGAGGCTTTGCACCCGCCCTGGGTGGAATCGGCCGAGGCCCATGTGGCACGATACGAATCGTTGATATTGATAGTCCCTGTCTTGATGCTGGTGGCCAGCTTTCTGCCGAAGGCTGTGTCGCGCGTCCACAGACTGGTGTTGAGCCCGTAGCGGCTGGCGTTCACCTTTTCCACGGTCTCCTCGACCGATTCAAATCGATATAGTGATACCACCGGGCCGAAGGTCTCTTCGTCGAAGACGGCCATTTCTTCAGTGACATCTGTGAGGATGGTCGGCTCATAAAAGTAGGGGCCGAGATCGGGACGCGCCTTTCCTCCAGTAAGTACCCTTGCACCTTTTGAGACGGCCTCGTCGACATGAGCCTTCACTTTATCCAGCTGGTCTGCCGAGATCAGGGAGCCCATATCGACGTCGTAACTAAAGGCGGCCCCCAGTTTCAGGCGCCGGGTTTCCTCGGCGAAACGTTCCGTGAATTCATCGAAGACAGTGGTCTGAGTGTAGATACGTTCAATGGACACGCAGAGCTGACCCGTCGATGAGAAGCAGTCCCATACCGCCACTCTTGCCGCCCGGCCCAAGTTGGCATCGTCGAGGATGAGCATGGCGTTCTTGCCACCCAACTCCATCGTGCAGCCGATCAGGCTCCTTCCTGATTGTCCGGCGAGCAGCCGGCCCGTCTCCGTGCTGCCGGTGAAAGCGAGGTAGTCGACGTTCTCGATCATCGGTCCGGCGAGCTCCGATCCTCTGCCGGTCACCACCTGGAAGAGCTCCGGTGGAAGGCCGGCCTGGTAGAGGAGGTCGACACCCCACAGGGCGCTGAAGGGGGTCAGCCGATCCGGTTTCAGTATCGCCGCGTTGCCCGCCATCAGCGCCGCCAGCGCATCCGAGATGGAAAGAGCCAGAGGATAGTTCCAGGGAGAGATGAATCCGACGAGGCCGAAGGGGAGGAAACACTCGCTGGTCCTGGTGAGCAGGGGATACAGTCCTTTACGTCTCCTTGGCCTGAGATGCCTTTTAGCGTGAAAGGCATAGTAGCGGGCCATGATCGCATTATCAGCTACCTCTTCATAGGCGTGGCTGCGCGCCTTGCCCGTCTCGAGCTGGATCAGGTCGAGGATCTCCTCTCTTCGATCCCAGATCAGATCGTGGAACCTCAGAAGAACACGGGCCCGGTCCTTGAAGGACATGCGTGCCCACGACTGCTGCGCGCTCCGTGCCCGCACCACCGCCTCCAGAACATCCTCGGGCATGCACATGGGTAGGGTGCCGAGGGTCTGGGCCGTGAATGGGGCCTCGACGGTGAGTGTCTCACGTTTCCCGCCGGCCAGTGTTACCTTGCCCGCCAGCCTGTCCAGCAGCGCCTGATCTACCTGTTCGGATCCCAGCATCACTATTCGCCGATAGTGACCGAATGGACGGTCACATCTTCGAGCGGCCGGTCGTTCGGGTTCGTCTCGATCGAGCCTATGCTGCGGACTACTTCCGCTCCCGCGGTTACTTTGCCGAAGACGGCATGATGGTCATCCAACCAGGGTGTTTCGGCCAGGGTGATGAAGAACTGTGAGCCGCCGGTGTTGGGGCCGGCGTTGGCCATGGATAGAATGCCTTCGCCGTCGTGACGAAGATCGGGGTGGAACTCGTCGTCTATCTCGTATCCCGGTCCACCGGTGCCGGTACCTTGCGGGCACCCACCCTGGATCATGAATCCCTCGATCACGCGGTGCAAGATCAGGCCGTCGTAGAAGCCGTCTTCGGCCAGCTTGATGAAGTTGCCTGTTGTAATGGGCGCCTTCTCCTCAAAAAGCTCGACCTTGAAGCTGCCCTTGCTCGTCTCAAAAGTTGCTGTCCTATTGGCCATGGTCCCTCGTTCGCCTGGGTATTGTGTGGTATTGTCACGCCGACTCTATCGGAAGGCAGGGAGTAGACTCAACCTGCTTAAGCAGTGGTGCTTCCCCAAGAGCCTGACAGAGAAGAGTTCAGTCTCCCTTTGTTTCGGCGAGCTCAGTGGCGGTGGCGGATGTGCGTGACCTCAATACTACCTGGTTACATATTGGTCACATGGGTGCTGGACGCGCCGGTGGGAGTGAGGAGGCCGGGCAAACGGCCGGGGCAGGGGGGGGGAGTAGGGATATAGAAGTATTCGAGAGGGAACGGAATTGAGCGGGACGACCGGAATAATCTTCAACATCATGAAGTACTGTGTACACGACGGCCCGGGAATCCGCACCACCGTCTTTCTCAAAGGGTGCCCCCTGGGCTGCTGGTGGTGTCATAATCCGGAGGGTCTAGCCGAACACAGGGAGCTGTCGTTTCGGCAGGACCGTTGCCTGCTGTGCGGCGCCTGTTATGACGCCTGTCCTAATGGGGCCGTGGAAGTCCGGGATGGATTGTTTCTTCCCATAAGAGAGAGATGCCAGCGGTGCGGTGCCTGCGTGGAGGTGTGTTTCTCCGGGGCGCGGGAGATGGTGGGTCGGGAGGTTACGGTAACAGAGGTGATAGAGGAAGTTGAGAAAGACATGGTCTTCTATGAAGTATCGGGAGGCGGTGTTACGTTCTCCGGTGGTGAACCGCTCATGCAACCCGATTTTCTCGCCGCCCTGTTGGAATCGTGCCGGGGGAAGGGGATTCACACTACTATCGACACAGCGGGATATGCTCCCTCTGATACGTTGTGGCGCATCAGCGAACTAACCGACCTCTTCCTCTACGATCTGAAAATCGTAGATGATGAATTACACGAGACGTATACAGGGGTATCA
>JAUVWC010000081.1 GCA_030604325.1 Candidatus Zixiibacteriota bacterium
TACGCGATCCCGAAACGGCATCCCCCGTGGTGCTGGCTGTTCACAGCAGAGAGGAACTCTACGAAGGGGACCGCCTGGGTCGGCTTCCTGATCTTATAGTGGAACCTAACAGTGGTTATTCGATCACCGGCCGATACGAGCCGGATGCGCCCATGCTGAAAAAGGTCGTTGTGGGGGAGGATTTCCACATAGGACGCCATCACCCGGAGGGAATCCTCGTGGCGACGGGGCCGGTGATACGACCTCAGCGGGATATCCGGGCCCAGATTGTTGATATCGCTCCCACCGTGCTCCACCTGCTGGGCATCTCTCCTCCCCCCGGCAGAGACGGGCGAGTGCTGGCCGAGCTCTTCACTGATGCATTCCTCTCCGAGCACCCGGTGGGAACCTCACCGGCTCGGGAGTATGAAGGTGAGACGGCGTGTCCGGAATCTTCCGGGCAGAGGATCTACACTCCTGAAGAGGAGGCCTTGATTGAGCAGCGGCTGCGGGATCTGGGCTATATCTGATGAAACTGCGCCAGTGCCCATCCGGAGGTTGCTCGCCGGCAATAGCCGGACTCGCGGTCCACAGAACGGACTCCGGATGGGCACTGACTATCTCGGCAGTTTCGGTTTCCCCATAAGCGAGCGATAGGCGTTCACCACTGCCAGCGCGGCCTTGGGGCCGAGAAGCAGGGTCAGGAGCCAGCGAACACGTTCCCTGAACAGTCGCAAAGAGAGCCAGTCGGGCGTCTTCACGAGGCCGTGCTTGCGCTGGGCGCGCAGGACCTCTTTGAGGGTGGCAACGGCGTTTTCGGGCCGGTCCGATCTACCCCTCTCCTGCATCCCGGCGACGGTTACCCCTTCGACGAAATAGGCGTCATTGGCTTTCAATTCCCGCAGCAGAAACTCGTAGTCGCCGGCGATCTTGAACGATTCGTCGAACCTGCCGTGTATTTCGAATAGGCTCTTATGGTGGAATATTCCCGAATGGGGGATAGACAGATTCTCGCGGAACCGCGGTCCTGCCTCAGACCAGGGCTCCCCCAGCCTGAACACGACGGAACCGTTCGTATCCACGAGGTTGAGGCTGCCATATACCAGGCGATAACTTCCGAGCTGGGCCTCCAGGTGGGGTGCCAGCTCGCTTAAAACATCCCCGTTCCACAGGTAGTCATCGGCTCCCAGGAAGCAGATCCAATCGCCGGTAACGTGGTCGAGTGCCTTGTTCCATGCGTGATAGATTCCCCGGTCCGGTTTAGATTCCCAGTAGGTGATCAGATGGTCGTTCTTTTGCAGGATTTCCACCGTGCCATCGGTGGAGCCTCCGTCGATAACGATAAGTTCCCACTCCTCGTAGCTCTGCCGGGCGATACTGTCCAGTTCACGCTGTATAGTGCCGGCAGCATTAAGAACGGAAGTAATGATGGATATCTTGGGTCGGGATTCATTCATGTTCGGCTATGATAATCTCAGTTACGTATTATTACTAATGGGTATGATTGGGGATAGGGGTAAGCGAGCTACCCGCTTGACACCTTTTCGAGTAGACGGGTAGTTTGCCTTGTTTGGGCGGCGTGCCGTTGGGGTACGTCCGATACCTGTTGAGTCTAGTACCCATCCGGAAACTCTGGATGGGTACTAGTGAGGTTTCTAGTTTGGAAACGAGCAATTTTGCGCAAGGTCTAGGAAATCAACGGATTGCGCGGAGGCGTACTAACTGTACGCCGCACAAGAGTCCGTATTTTGGACCGCGTGTCCGGCTTACGCCGGCACGCAAATCCGGCAGATTGCTCACCAGTTACTGCTTGGTTCGCGATCCAAAGAACGGATTGACGCCGAGATTGCGCAAAAGAGCCGTTTCCTGACAGAAACTAGGTAACACCAATGATGAAACATATATTGTAAAGCTATGCACGAATTGCCGATAACGCAGAATGTACTGGAAATCGCCCTCAGACATGCCGAAGAAGCCGGCGGGGGAAAGATCACCAACATCTATCTGGTAGTAGGCAGGCTTTCCGCCGTGGTGGATAAATCGGTCCAGTTCTACTGGGACATCATCAGCGAGGATACGCCGGCCCAGGGAGCCCGGCTCCACTTCCGGCATACCCCCATACAACTCGAATGCCTCGACTGCGGTACATTCTTCGAACCGGAGGAAATGACCTACATCTGTACCGCCTGCGGGGGAATCCATATCCGCGTCGCGGGCGGGGACGAATTATGCCTGGAGGCCATCGACGTCGAACAGGAGGAGGCTGCTCCGGCTGAATCAGGGAGTAAACACCCATGAGCGAACGCATAACGGTTGTAGAAAAAATCACCCAGGCCAACGACCAGGTGGCGGAGCTGAACAGGGCGCGTCTGGATGAACAGAGGATCTTTGCCATGAACCTGATGGCCTCCCCCGGAGCCGGTAAAACCTCCCTCATCGAGAGAAGTCTGCCCCTGCTGAGCAAGGAGTTCCGGCTGGGCGTCATAGAAGGAGACATGGCCACCAGTCTCGATGCCGACCGAGCCGCCGCCGCCGGTGCCGAGAGTGTCCAGATCAATGCCGCTTCCTGCCACCTCGACGCTCCCATGGTCAAACAGGGCCTTGATGAGCTCGACCTGGACAACCTGGACGTCGTAATCGTGGAGAACGTCGGCAACCTGATCTGTCCGGCCAGTTTCGCGCTGGGCACACACAAGAGCGTTCTCATCGCCTCCGTACCCGAGGGAGATGACAAGCCGTACAAGTACCCGAAGATGTATAGAGGGGTCGAGGTTCTCGTAATCAACAAGATTGACCTGCTGCCCCACGTCTCATTCGATATGGACTACTTCCGCCAGGGCGTCGAGGCGCTAAACGAGGGAGTTATCACCTTCCCTCTCTCCTGCAAGAGCGGCGAGGGGATAGAGGCCTGGGTAGAATGGGTGGCCGACAGTGCCCGGGAGCGCATCGGGCAGGCGTAATAGAGAGCCCGTGTCGGGGCGCCGGATCCATATCACCGGCGTCGTGCAGGGAGTCGGGTTCAGGCCGTTCGTATCCCTGCTGGCGGAGCGCATGGAGCTGAACGGCTGGGTGCGGAACACCTCATCCGGCGTCGACATCGAGGTCGAAGGCCCGGAAGATACCCTGGAAGCCTTCGCAGAAGAACTCCGCACCGGAGGCCCCCCCCACGCGCACATCGAGCAGATGGAGGTGGAGCCGGCCGGTCCCTGGCACCACGAAGGCTTCAACATCATTCCCTCTCAGAGAGAAGAGGGCGCCTCCCAGCCGGTATCCCCCGATATCAGCATCTGTGACGACTGCCTGGGCGAAATGCGCAATCCTGAAGACCGTCGCTACCGCTATCCCTTCATCAACTGCACCAACTGCGGCCCGCGCTTCACGATCATCCGCGACATCCCCTACGACCGGCCGAACACGACCATGGCCTCGTTCGCCATGTGCCCCGAGTGTGCGGCCGAATACTCCGATCCCGCCGACCGGCGCTTCCACGCCCAGCCGGTGGCCTGCCCGGTCTGCGGTCCCCAGGTATGGCTGGAGGCGGGCGGCTCGCACCTGGCCGAACGCGAAGATGCCATCGCCGCGGTGAGGAGGATGATCGCCGAGGGACAGATCGTAGCCATCAAGGGTCTGGGGGGATTCCATCTGGCGTGCGACGCCACCAATTCAGAGGCGGTCTCCACCCTCCGCCAGCGCAAACAGCGGGAGGAGAAGCCATTTGCGCTCATGGCCCACGAGGTAGACACCATCGAGCGCTACGCCGAGGTGACGGAGGCGGAGAGAGAGATGCTGGAATCCTCCGAGCGCCCCATCGTCCTGCTACCGGAGAAAGAAACATCAACTATCGCCCCCGAGATCGCTCCAGGGCTGAGGCGGCAGGGATTCATGCTCCCCTATACCCCGCTCCACTATCTCCTCTTGGAGCCCGGCCCTGATCTGGCCGAGGCCCTGGTAATGACCAGCGGGAACCTGAGCGAGGAACCGATCGCCTACGAGGATGAGGACGGGCGGCGGCGCCTGAGTGAATTCGCCGACGCCCTGCTGATGCACGACCGCCCGATCCACATGCGGTGCGACGATCCCGTGGTGGCAATATTCCGGGACCGTCATTACTTCTTCCGCCGCTCCCGCGGCTACGCCCCCTTCCCCATACTGCTCCCCGGCGAGAGCCCTCCCCTGCTGGCGGTGGGGGGGGAATTCAAGAACTCCTTCTGCCTCGTCCGCCAGCGGCGCGCCTTCGTGAGCCACTTCATCGGCGAGATGGACTGTCTGGAGGCCTACCGCTCCTTCGAGGAGGGCGTCGAACACTACCAGCGGCTGTTCCGTATCCAGCCGGAGGCCATCGTCTACGATCTCCACCCCGACTACCAGGCTACCCGCTATGGGCTCAGTAGGGCCCGTCGCGAGGGACTGCCGACGGTGGGGATCCAGCACCACCACGCGCACATCGCCTCCTGCATGGCCGACAACGCCCTGGCCGGCAGCGAGCCGGTGATCGGGGTCTCTTTCGACGGCACCGGCTACGGCACCGACGGCGCCATCTGGGGAGGAGAGTTCCTCATCGCCGACTACGAAGGTTTCACCCGTGCCAGCCACCTGGCATACTGTCCGCTGCCGGGAGGTGATGCGGCCATCCGCAGCCCCTACCGCACCGCCCTGAGCTGGATGAGGCAGGCCGGCGTGGAGTGGGCCGACGACCTGCCACCGGCCGCCGTGGCCGGCCCCGAGGAACTGATCATTCTCGAGCAGCAGCTCGTGCGGGAGCTCAACACTCCCCTCACCTCGAGCATGGGACGCCTGTTCGACGCGGCCGCCTCCCTGGCCGGTGTGCGCCACCGGATCGCCTACGAGGCCCAGGCCGCCTGCGAATTCGAAGCGCTCGCCTCCCCCGAGGAGGAGGGTACATATCCCTTTGACATCGGAGCCGAAACAGTCGATCCCTCACCCCTCATCCGCGCCATCGTTGCCGACGTCAGGCGTCACACCCCCACGGCCCTGATTGCGGCCCGCTTCCACAACGGCGTGGCGACCATGGTGGCGGAGGTATGCGAGGATCTCAGAAGCCGTTTCAATATAGACCGGGTGGCCCTCAGCGGCGGCGTGTGGCAGAACTTGTTGCTCCTGGGTCGTACGGTGGCGTTACTGGAGGAGAAGGGATTCACGGTCCTCGTCCACCACCGCGTGCCCGCCAACGACGGAGGACTTGCACTGGGGCAGGCCGCGGCGGCCCTCGGCCAGCTGACCGCCCAGGGGGAAAGAGACAGCCGATCGAGGAAATAGCGAATCAAGAGATAGGGTAAGGAAGACCACTCCATGTGCCTAGGAATACCCGGCAGGATCATCGAAACATACGAGACCGACGGCCTGAAGATAGGCAAGGTTGATTTCGGGGGCGTAACGCGCGAGGTGTGCCTGGAATATGTCCCGGAAGCCTCGGTAGACGATTACGTCATCGTCCATGTCGGATTCGCCATCAACATCCTCAACGAAGAGGAGGCACAGGAGACGCTGGCCCTGCTGCACGAACTCGCGGAAATCGAAGCCGAGCTGGAGTCGGAAGAGTGAAGTATCTCGACGAATTCAGGGATGGCTCCCTCGTGCGCAAGGTGCTGGATGAAATACGGCGCACCATCACCCGGCCGTGGACCCTGATGGAGATATGCGGCGGTCAGACTCATGCCATCGTCCGCAGCGGCCTCGACCGGCTCCTGCCCGAGGAGCTCACCCTCGTACACGGCCCGGGCTGTCCCGTCTGCGTTACACCCCTGGAGATGATAGACCGGGCGCTGGCCATCGCGTGCCGGCCGGAAGTCATCTTCACCAGCTACGGCGACATGCTGCGCGTGCCCGGCTCCTCGGACAACCTCTTGTCCGTGCGGGCGGCGGGGGGGGATGTGCGCGTTGTCTACTCCCCCCTCGATGCAGTGCGGCTGGCACGCGAGAACCCCGACCGTCAGGTGGTCTTCTTTGCCATCGGTTTCGAGACGACCGCACCGCCGAACGCGCTGAGCGTGCTCCAGGCCAGCCGGCTCGGTCTGAATAACTACTCGGTCCTCGTCTCCCACGCGGCCGTCCCCCCCGCCATGCGCGCCATCCTGAGCTCGCCCGGCAACCGGGTGCAGGCCTTCCTCGCCGCCGGACATGTGTGCACCGTCATGGGCTACTGGGAGTACTTGCCTATTGCCGAAGAGTTCGGGGTGCCCATTGTGGTCACCGGTTTCGAGCCGCTCGACCTGGCCCGCGGGATCAGTGCCGCCGTGCGCCAGTTGGAAGAGGGCCGGGCCGAGGCCGAGAACGCGTACACCCGGGCCGTGACCCTGGAAGGCAACCGCCCGGCCCAGGAACTGATCGGCAAGGTGTTCGAGCCGTGCGACCGCAAGTGGCGCGGCATCGGTGAGATCCCCGCCAGCGGCCTGCGGCTGCGGGAGGAGTTCGCCGACTTCGATGCCGAGAGGCTGTTCGAGGTGGGCTCGCTCGAGACGGAGGAATCA
>JAUVWC010000255.1 GCA_030604325.1 Candidatus Zixiibacteriota bacterium
CAGGAATGCCACATCACCATCCAACAGATCGGATGGGATCAGGGCCTCTATGAGCGGCAGGACGACTGGTCGACGGCCACCTTCTGGTACGAGCCGATACCTAGCCAGCCGCTGCCCGAACTGCCGGACCTCTCCGCCAGGATCGCCGACATCTGGAGGCAATAAGACTTACCTGCGGCCCCGGCGCCACTTCACCCAGGCGAACACGGGAACGCCGGCCACAAGGAGCAGAAAGCCCAGGTAGAGGGTCCGCCAGCCCAGGCCGGCTATCGCCCACAGCGAATAGAGGAAGGCCAGTACGGCGATAATCGACGGCCCGACCAGACTTTGGCCGCTGAACCGCTCGCGCTCCCTCTTGAAAATCGCCAACTCGGCCAGTGTTGAGAAAACGTAGGGTACGAGACAGGTCAGTGTGGACAACAGGATGATAACCGTATAAAGCTCCACCAGACCTCTGGTGTAGTTGGTGGCCATCAACACTGTCACCAGCACGCTTGATATCACGATCCCCAATGCCGGCGTGCCCCTCTTCGAGAGCCGGCCGAATACTTCGGGAAAGAGATCATCCCGTGCTGTGGCCAGCGGGACCTGACCCTGCAGCAGAATCCATCCGTTGAGCGCTCCGAAGCACGAAATCGAGGCCCCGATAGCCACCGCATAGCCCGCCCACGAGCCCCACATCTTGCTGGCGGCATCGGCGAAGGGAGCGGTGGATTCGGCCAGCGCGGCAGGAGGAATGACACCCATCACGGCGACGGTACTCAGGATGTAGACGGCCGCTGTCAGCAGAGTACCGATGATAGTGGCCCGGGGGATGGTGCGCTGCGGATTTACGACGTCGCCCGCGGGAACGGTGGCCGATTCCAGGCCGAGAAACGCCCACAGGGTCAATGCGGCGGTGGCGGTGACGGCCGAGAAAGGCGACTTCCCGCTCATATTGAAGGGCGTGAAATTATCCAGGTTGAGGAACAGGAGCCCGAGCGTGGCGATCGCCACCAGCGGAACGAGCTTCAGTACCGTCGTCACTACCTGCACAAAACCGGCCTTGCGCACGCCTGAAGCGTTTACCCAGGTGAGCAGCCAGATGCTTGCCAGCGCTACTCCGCCGGCCAGAATCGGATTGTTTGCCAGCGGTGACCAGAAGACCGCCATGTAACCGACCATGGCTACCGCAATGGCCGCATTCCCCGACCAGATGGATATCCAGTAGCCCCAGGCAACCAGGAATCCGGAAAAGTCACCGAAAGCGTGTCTGGTAAAGGCATACGGTCCGCCTGCCTTCGGCACGATACGGCTCAGACGGGCAAAGGCTAGGGCCAGGAACACCGCACCCGCCGCCGTGAACAACCAGCCGAGGATGCTGATGCCGCCATAAGCAGCCAGCGCGGCGGGCAGCAGAAAGACTCCGGAGCCGATCATGTTGCCCATGACCAGGGCCGTGCACATCCCCAGGCCAAGTTTGCGTGTGACGGGTACTGCGCCTTCTGATGCCACTTCCACCCCCATTATCAGACTTCCATGAGGCCCTTTATATCATAGTAGGGCCGCGTCGTGCACAGCACTAACCTGCGATATAGGGTGCAGTTCCTTCTCATGGGTAAGCGACAAGAAGTCTATAAAGGTTTCACGAGGACGATCCTCAATGAGCCCTCTTCCTCACGGATCAGGCGGTGCGCCTCGTCGAGCCAAAATGTGAGAAGCTTTCCCGACAGGGTAGTTGTCACAGGCATTACCTTCACCTTGCCGCCCGCCCACTCGATTTCTGTCAGATCGCCAGCTTCGAGGGTCAGCGGGAAGACCGTCACAAGCTGGGGGTGAAATACTTTAACCGTTTTGGTACCGCCCGGCTCGAGGCCGAGAAGCGGGAGGAACAACGCCCAGTGGGGGAGGCTGTTGTTATCAAAGAAGTAGAAGTCAGTACCTACCTCTTGTTCGAGCTCTACCGGTGGGCGGCCGATCGGTTCGGCTTTCACGCTCACCCTGCCATCCTCGAAAGCCACTTCCAGTTTCCCGGTCCCTGCCTGTACCGTGAATTCCTGGTGGTAGCGGAGCGGGTGGCCCTCTTCGTCCGTGGTGAGAACACTCGTACCCTCAGCCTGCATTATCTTCGTCTCCATCACGATACGGACACGGCCCTCTTCCCTCTCGAAGTGGAAGGAGTTATACCCGATCAGCTTTCCATCGGCGCTGTAGTCGTAGTGGTAAGTTATGCCGGCTTCGAAGGGGATCTGGCCTGACTCTTGCCTGGGAGCAGCCGGACGGGAGTGACCGGGGAGGGACAGCATTAGAACCGCGAGCGCGGTGGGGGGAATGAGCTGTTTCACAAACGCACTCCGTTCATTTCATTATGGGCCTCGAAAACCAACAGGCGCAGATACACACGGCGGGGCTTCAAGATTCTGAGGGCTCCGTCTGTAGGAACTACAAGGAGTATACCACCAACGCATATCGCTTTGGTGTTTTAACATCAATGTAACCTTTCGCCTGGTTGCTCCCTCCCGGGAGCCAGCTCCCAGCCTGAAGGAGTCTCAAGCCCATGATCATCAAAGCATCTTCCAGTTGTATCGCACCCACCCTTCTCGCCCTGGCGTTCGTTATAGGGTCACCCCGCACCAGTCCGGCACAACAGATGGAGGAATCCCCGGCAGTTGATTTCGGGTCCCCTCTGGTGCTCGACCTGGATACGGCCATACAGCAGGCCATGGATCAGTCGTGGCGGATGAAGCGGGCTCGGATAGGGCTTCAGCGCAGCACGTATAACCTGGATGCGGTCCGCGCTGCCTTGAAGTCGAATGCCAGTATCGATTTCACCCTGCCCAACTTCAACCACGTGATCGAGGATAAATACGACTTTCAAACGGAAAGGTACGAGTCCGTCACCACCGTCCTGGCACAGTACAAGAGCACCATTTCCATCCGTCAGCCACTGCCGACCGATGGCGTGATTTCACTGAACGGTGTCTTCTACCGGAAACAGGACGAGCTCATTGCGTACAATGATAAGGAATACATCGGCAGCACTTTCATAAGGTTCGAG
>JAUVWC010000287.1 GCA_030604325.1 Candidatus Zixiibacteriota bacterium
CTGAAGGGGGAGCACCGCCGGCGCAAGCACCAACGGCCTACGATGCTCGAGCAGGAACTGACGTGCTTTTGTGAGGCTACCGTGGATAGCCTGCATCGAAGTTACGAAGTGGGGAGGGTGCTCCGGGGAGTTAGACCCACCTCCTCCAGCGCGGCGGCCACCGCCGCGCGATCTTCCTCCCCCAGCGGCTGAAGCGGAGAGCGGGGGGCGCCACCACAGCCACCGAGTAGATCCGCCGCAGCCTTGAGGCCGGGGATTCCGTAGGCGCCCTGAATGGCACGGGTGAGGAAACTGAGCTCCGGTTGCAGATCCCGGACGGTATTCATATCACCGCTGCGGCCCGCCTCGAACAGCTCGATGCACACCTCCGGCACTACGTTGGCCATGGCCAGGATTGCACCGGTGGCACCAGAGGCGGCGGCGGCGCCCAGAATAAGCGCCGAACCCGTTATCACCTTGAACCCGGGGGGAGTGCGTTCAAGGAATACCTGGAGAGTGCGCAGGTCCCCGCTGGAATCCTTCAGCCCGACGATGTTGGGATGAGCGGCCAGCTCCTCTACCGCATCCGGTGGGAGTTCCAGGCCGGTACACGCCGGAATGTTGTAGAGGAGGATAGGCACGGGAGCCTGCTGGGCCACGGTAAGGTAGTGGTCCCGGAGGGCGCGGGATGTCATCTGGGCCTTGTAGTAGGAAGGAGGTACTACCAGCAGAGTCTCGGCACCGAGCCGGGCGGCGTCGTGGGCCAGGGCGATGGTCTCGGCGGTGCTCTCGGCCCCTGTGCCGGCCAGCAACACCGCTGCCTCCTCCTTGAGGGACGCCGCGAGTTCGATAACCGTGCGCCTCTCCTCCCGGCTCATGAGCACCGCCTCGCCCGTGGAGCCGAGGGCAACAATCCCGGCCAACCCTCTTCCCGACAGCCACCTCAGCTGCGCCTCCAACCCTTTCAGGTCGACAGTGTCGTCCGACGAAAAAGGGGTCACCACCGGAACGATGACCCCTTCAAAGCTCGACTGAGCCTGCACGCGAGAACCCTGCTGGCTACTCGCCCGCAGCCTCGAACGCCTTTACGGCACTCTCCACATCCTCATAGGTCTCGAAAATGGATATCAGCTTCGTGATCATAAGCAGACTCTGGATCTTGTCCGATGTGTGGGCCAGCTTCAGGTCCCCTCCGTCGTTTCGCAGGGTCGTCAGAGCTCCCATCAGAGTTCCCAGACCCGAGGAGTTGAGCCATTTGACCTTCCCCAGGTCGGCAACCACCTTATTAACGCCGTCGTTCATCAGCCCCTTGATGTGATCGTGCAGTTCCTGCATCTCGGGGCCGCCCATCATTTTCCCCTTAAGGGTCAGAACGGCGATACGCCCCTCCATATTCTCCTGAATTTTCACCTAAAATACCCTCCGCTCATCTAGGAGCCGGATCAATTGTGCCACCGATATTCTCGTAGCACGCCTGTGGCGTGTCAATGAGTAACCGGGCGGCTTAGTACACCGTTCCGCAATTACGCTGGCATTCAAGCGCCGATGTATTGTGCCTTGCTGGCCGGACGCCTCGGCGCTCTCGATACATCACCGTAATTACGGAGCGGTGCACTTAATCGCTGGAGAGATAGGCTACGAGTCGGTTGGCCAGCGCCATGCTCACACGCAGGCGCCCTTCAGAGCTCGCGCCCGCAATGTGGGGTGTAGCTATTACATGAGGATGCCGCAGAAGCGGAGAGTCAGCCGCCGGGGGTTCCTGTCGGAATACATCCAGGGCAGCCCCCGCGACCGCGCCCTCATTCAGCGCCGCCAGCAGGGCGTCCTCATCAACCAGCGAGCCCCGGCTGGTGTTGACCAGCAGGCCGCCCGGTTTCACCATCGCCAGGCGCTCGGCATTCAGCATACCCTCTGTCTCAGGCGTGGCCGGGGCGTGCAGGCTGATGACGTCTCCGCTGGAGAGAGCCTCCTCAAGCTCGACGATATCGACACCCAGCTCCTCGGCCTCGGCCGTCGATACATAGGGATCGTAGGCCACCACCTTCATCCCCATTGACAGTGCCCGCCGGGCCACCTCGACACCCACCCGGCCCAGACCTATCAGCGCCAGCGTCTTCCCCGCGATCTCACCGCCCTCATATCCGGCCTTCAGCCACTCCCCCTCTCTGAGCGCATGCACCACCAGAAACAGTTTCCGCGACAGGGCCAGCATGAGCGCCAGGGTGTGTTCGGCCACCGCGGGGGCGTTGCCTCCGGGGACGTTGATAATCTCTACGCCTCTGGCGGCAGCCGCATCCACATCCACGTTCTCTACGCCGGCCCCGGGCCGCCCCACCGCTTTGAGCTCCGGCATCAGGTAGAGCACCTCGGCCGTAATACGGCTGTGACTGCGAACGACAATTGATATCGCCTGCGAAGCGGCCTCCACTGCTTCCTCATTCAGGTCGGGAAAGAGGTACAGCTCATAGCCGGCCTCCTCCATATAGTCGAGGGCTGGCTGAGCCATGTGACCGCAGATCACGATGCGGCGCGACTCATCCACCTTTACGTCTCCTTCGACTCCCTCTCGTTCGATACTACGCCCCCCGACCCGCTTCCCCGGTGTTCTTCGTCAAAGCGGCGAGCAGCCTGCTGGGCGGCGGCAAGC
>JAUVWC010000160.1 GCA_030604325.1 Candidatus Zixiibacteriota bacterium
ATCGGGCCGAGCATACGCTCTTCGTAGCCCCGTACGGAGTTGGCACCCCCGGCGAAGAAACGGTCGAAGATGGGCACCTCGTCGATATTGCTGCCCGGACGCGCATATCCGAGGCGCATGCGGGTGGCCAGCACGGTCCTTGAGCCGGTCACTTGATACCGGGTCCAGAGAAAGTTAACCACAGCGTACGAGGGTCCGCCCAGCTTTAACAGTCCATATCTGCTCAATTTGATACGGGCCAGGCTGCCGCGGGTGGGCGACAGGATATTATCTCTACTATCCCGTTCTATCGTGGCGTTGACACCTCTCAGATTATCCTTACTGGAAAAGTCCTTTGTCGGTATTTCAACATCGACAATCCGGTAGGTGAAGCTGAGCCAGCCACGGGTGCGGGGGGTGAACTCCCGTGAAAATCCGATCTCCGTGGCAACTTCCTGAACCTTAAATAGCTCGTACGATTTGGGATTAAAAGTAACCAATGCGGTCATCGGCGTGCGGGTTCTCCCGAACCAGGGTTCCAGGTACCGGAGACTCAGCTCTCCCTGTATCGGCTGCCAACCGGTAATGACCTGAAAGTCTTCATTGGCAGAGAGTTCAATGGCACGTCCGGTACCATAGACGTTCCGGTGCCCCCACTGCGCAGACGTCCGGAGAAGGAGGTCGAACTGTGCATCCGGATCACCGGCCAGTCCTACACCGGTTCCCACATAGCGCTTGGGAATCTCGCTGACTGTCACGAGCATTACGGCCGTAGTGGAATCTGGGGAGACCTCCCCCACGGTAACACCGACCGTCCTGAATATCCCTGTGGAGTACAACCGACGCTGGCTCTCTTTGCGGTCGTCTTCGGTCAGGAGGTCGCCGGGCTCCAGTGTCACCTCTCGCCTGACGACGTACTCCTTTGCATAGCGAGTTCCCTCAACGACGACATCAGATACCCGCACGATGGGACCCTCGCGGATATGGTAGGTAACGGGGGCGGCACCTATTGTCGAGTCCCGTCGACCCACCCGGGGACGGACTTTGGCGAAGTAGTGCCCTCTGCTGCGGTATCGCCGCAGTACCTCCTCCGCACCGGCCTGAATCGCCGATTCATTTACCGGGTCTCCATCCCGCAACCGCACCCCCCGCAGGCGCCGGATCATGTTCTTCAGCTGGTCATCTGTATATAGCTCGTTACCGGTGAATTCCAGCCGCAGGAGAGTGGTGAGGGGACCTTCATCAATCGTGAAATGGACAATGAGACCGTCTTCGCCGGCCTGTTCTGTGCGCTCCTCCACCGTACACTGCAGATAGCCCCGGTTTCGGTAGAACGCCCGCAGATACGTTACGTCCCGACCCATCACCAGATAATTAAACGTCGGCCTTCCTATTCTAGGACCGAATAGTGAGAGAACCTTCATATAAAGGGAGGAGTTATCCACATGGGTCACCGATTTGAGCTCGGAGCGGCTGAATGCCTGGTTCCCTTCGAAGGCAACATCGAGCACCCTTCGCTGCGCCATTGCTTCACTCGGCATCATGAGCAAACAAACTGCCATAACAACAAGGGTTCCGCCCCGGATCGATCCAGGTGCTCCGGTCAGTAATCGATACGCCATTTCAATTCCACCAGCAGTAAGTGCCGCCGTCGATCATACATTCCACTGAGTCGGAACCGGCGGGATATCCAGTACTCGATACCCAGTTCCTGCTGGGGGGTAGTGCCCCCAAATGACTGAGCGTACTTCGCGTAGAGCTTGTTACCAAGATAACTGCCGACGCTGACTCTGGTGTCTTCCAGCGGCGAGCCCTGAACAAGTCCCCCGATACCCTCCATCTCTACTGTGTCTAGACCGATCCAATCCTGGGCGGTACGATTCACGACATTTTCCATATAGTTACTGACTAGACCTGTTCCTGTCTCCTCCGCGCCCGTTTCCACTCTTCCGAGCATTAACAGCTCCAGGATATCCCGCTGGCTGCTCAGGGCTCCACCCTCGGTGCTGAGCTGCGTGAGCGGTTCCTTCACCGTTCCGGTAAGGGTTAGCAGCACGAATACATCTTGCACATTAGTACTGAACCGGGCATTCAGACCGGGATTAATCTCCTCAATGGTGCCGAAGGTGACCGTGCCCTCGTCAATCGCCCACCTCTGGAAGAACATGAACAGATGGCCCCGTCCCGGAACCGATTCCAGGGAACCAAGGAGATAGGGAGCGCTTTGGGGATTCTTGCGGAAGAGGAGGTTCCCCATCAGTTCAACATCAACATCCTGGCCCAGCTCTCCCCCCACGATCCGTAGCCGGCCCGGTACCTCGATTTCGACGTCGGCTTCGAGACCCTCCCCCTCCTCGACGTCGAGTTCTGCTGCGGACTCGGAACCACCAAACATATTAAGGAGCATACCGACGTCAGCCAGGCCCTGGACAACCTGCACCTTACCATCCAGGCTCGGATAGGAATTGCCGGGCCGGGTGACGAGACGCAGATCAGGATCAATGACAACCGCCAGACTCCCGGTGGGATCGCTTATTCCCAAGCCGCTGCCCTGCAGGTTCAAGTCGAATGCCGGTCGGCCGCCCTCCTCGATTGTCACGTTACCCGTGACCGAGAAGTCTCCGCCCTCCTCCTTGCGTGAAAATAACCTGAAAAGGGGAGTCAACAGGCCGGCGCTCCGTCTTATCTCGGAGGGCATGCGTCCGGTGAGCGTAACCACCCTCACTTCGCTCTCGCTCAGTTCTAGATCAATCTGGATATCTTCCACTGCCTGCCCGAGGGCAGCCGGCTTAAGCACGCCGTTGTCCAGCAGCACACTCCCGTCCAGCCGTGGTTCGTCAATTGTGCCGCTGACCTCTATATCTACAGTGATGATGCCGTCGATGTGCTCTACTTGTTCTCTGAAGGGCTGGATGAGTGCCTCAAGGTTGCCCCCACCCTGCAGAGATGCCTGGAGATTGCCTGTGGAGATCATCTGTGCACGGAGAGGATTAAACTGGAGCTGCAGGGGAAAGCTCCCGTGGAAATCGGCCATGAATCCCATCGAGGCCAGGTTTCCCTCCTCGACCCAAACTCGTCCTGCATCATAGCGGAGATAGGCAACAACCTTTTCCACCTGGAAGGTATCTACCTGGGCACCATTCAGGTACAGCACGGCTCCCAGACGAGGATTGGCAAAGGTGCCGCTCGCTCCTATCTCGCAGCTGAGTTCACCTCTCAGCGTATGCTTTGTCAGGTACGGCTGGAAGACATCCAGATTTACACCAACTACCATACCGTCAATTTCCAGCCGGCCCTCGGCGGCCGTGGAATCGGAGCCCGGCAGTATCATGGTTCCATGCACCCCGGCACTGTCGCCCTCCGTCCCCAGCACCTGCAGCACGTTCACATCCACGACGCCGTTTCGATACTCGGCATCCAGCACCAGGCTCCGGTACCTGTGACCGGCCACAGTCGGCCTCTCCACCTCTATCTGCGTGGAAAGCACCTCCACATGCGTTTTGACCTGCCCGGTGAAACTTCCTCCGATCCATCCATCAAGATCCCTCACACCCCATTCGATGGAACGACTCAACGGCCCCAATTGTATTCTATCCAGGTCCCCGCGGATATGGAGGCGGTGATCTTCATCCCGGTGTCCGGTCAGGCGAACGGTGCCCCCACCGGTGCGCGAGGTTATACTGAACGGCCCGGCGCCAGTGGACGGGCTGAAGTCAAGCCGCCCGTTTACGTCACTGACAACCAGTTCACGATGGACAAGGTATCCTCTGTCGAGACGCGCCCGGATACTGTCGCTCGATACTGTGATGTTTCCCTGGAGGCTGGTCTCACCTTCAGCCCACAAGCCGGTCACCTGCTGTAAAGTTATGGTCTCACCAACGACCTGGCCGTTGAACCGAGCTTCAGGGAGGTCGAAATTGGGCTCGACATGAAGGCTGTCGAGTACCATCCCAACGTTACCGATCCTGGCACCGAAGATCTGGGCAAGGTTGAAACGGAAATCGGTATTTGCCACTCGCACACCTTTGCGCTCCAGGCTGCGAGCCAGCATCACGCCGCGAATACTCGGATCGATAAGCGTGCCGGTTATCTGAGCATCCACATCGATAGACCCCTTCTCGATCTCCACACCGACCGATACTAAAGGTTGAGAAGGCTCTTGCGTCGAGCCTTTGAGTCGCAGGTCGATCGTCTTCCGGTCCAGGTTGATCGTGCCGTCTGCGCTCAGACGATATCCGGCACCTTCGACGTGGATAGGCTCAACGGTCGCCATACCCCCCTCTCCCAGCTTTATCAGCGTGCCGACCGAATCCGCCTCCATACCATAGACATTTACACCCCGTGCGATCAG
>JAUVWC010000132.1 GCA_030604325.1 Candidatus Zixiibacteriota bacterium
CGGTCCACGGAGGCCTCGGTATAACCCCACGGGTAGATGTAGACATGGCTGAAGGAGTGATAGTTGAGTATGAATTGGAAGGGCCGGCTCAGAACCACATCACGCACGGCCCGGGTCTCCGGCTCGCTGAACGGTTCGGGACCGCGATAGGTGGTCGAACTGGGATTCGGACTGGATCCCTCGTCGTCCTCGCCCCAGTGGAAATCGAAATTGCGATTCAGGTCCACTCCATCCACACTCGAGTCGAACATTCCATTTAGATTGTTGTCCGCCTTGTTCTTGCGCCACATCCCCCCACCGTTGGGATCCGTCATTTCATTGTAGTAGTAACCGTCCGGATTGATGACCGGCATGAACCACAACTCGCGGGATGACAGCAGGTAGCGGACGCTCGGCTCACCCTCCTCATACTTCCTCGCCAGGTCTTCGGCGAAGGCGAGAAGCAGCATCATGCCGATCGGCTCGCGGGCGTGGATCAGACCGTTGTAGAAGACAGCTGGCCGGCCGGGATCGATGGTGCCGGGCGCGTCCGACATGCGGAAGGCCCAGATCGACCGGCCTTCGACCGAGGTGCCCACACTGAACCGGGGACTGATTATCGCGGGATAGGCGGCCGCCAGCTCGTCCATCCTGGCCAATGCTTCGTCCAGGGTGTAGAAACCGCCCATGCTGCCCGGGCCGAGCGAGGCGTCGAGGCGGCTGGCGAAGTAGGCGGCGGCATCATCGTGGACAACCTCCGGTGCCAGCCCGCTGGCACGCAGGGCTTCGAGTTCGCGCCGGGTCACGAAAAGGACGGCATCCCGGACCAGCAGGCCCCGATGGATCTCGATACCCAGCCTGGCGACGGTCTGCAGATCGGCGCGTGAGGGCGCCGTGAGCGTCACCATCGCCACCGGTTCCCGTTCCACCTGCGCCGCGGCCGGTGGAGCGCCGGCAGCTGAGATCACCACCGCCAGTACCCCTCCGGCAGCGATCACCCGGACTGATCTGCTGCACGGATGAGCTTTGTGCACGACTTTGTCAGCCTCCGGCTATCTCATCCGCATAGCGGTCGTAGCCGGCTATCTCCTCGTCAATGGCGTGGCGCACGTAGGGTACAACTTCATCAAACGGGACCTCCACCGTCTCCCGGGTGGCGCGGTGGACCATTTCCACTACACCTGTCTCCTGTCCCCGCACCCCCACGTTTATACGCAGAGGAAGTCCGAGCATATCGGCATCCTTGAACTTGGTACCCGCCTGTACATTCCGGTCGTCATACAGCACCTCAAGCCCGCCGGCGTGGAGCTTCTCGTACAACTCCTCCGCCGCCCCCACCAGGCGCTCGTCGGACATGTTCACCGGAAGCAGGTAAACGTGATAGGGGGCGATCGATGCCGGCCAGCATATCCCGTCCTCGTCAGCTCTCTGCTCCATGGCCGCGGCGGCTATCCGCTCGACGCCGATCCCATAGGAGCCCATGACGATAGGCTTCTCCTCCTCCTGCTCGTCCTGGAAGGTTGCCCCCAGGGATTCGGAATATTTAGTGCCCAACTTGAAAATATGCCCCATCTCGATAGCCGTAATAATGCGGACCGGCTCTCCGCACTCTATACACGCCTCGCCGGCCTCGACGATGCGCAGATCGGTGTACTCGGACACGTTGACATCCCGCTCGAGGTTCATATGCACTACGTGATAATCGTCCCGGTTGGCCCCGGTTGCCCCGTCCAGCAGGCCTTGCAGTGATTTGTCGGCGATGATGCGGAGACCGTCTGGGGCTCCCACAGGTCCGACGAATCCGACCTGGGCCCCCATGATATTCAACACCTCTTCCGGGTCCGCCGGCCGGAGCGGGCCGCCGGCCACCCTCATCGCCAGAGACTCGTTCAGATCGTGACTGCCCGGCACGAGGAACATCACCGGTTCATCCCCGGCCGTCATGTAGAGAAGGCTCTTCACCAGCCTCTGCGGTTCTATATCCAGGAATGCCGAGACCTCTTCGATCGTGCGCTTGTCGGGAGTGTGAACCTCCTCCAGCTCCGCGGCTGTACCCGGCTCGACCTTCCAGTCCGACTGGGCGACTTCCTCGTTCATCACATAACCACAGTTATCGCACACCACGGCCCGGTCCTCGCCGGCTTCCCCCTCGACCAGGAATTCCTGGGAGCCGGTTCCTCCCATCAATCCCGACGAGGCCCCGGCCTCGAAGAACTTGAGGCCGCAGCGCGCGAAGATGCGGCGGTAGGCACGGGCGTGCAGTTCATAACCCCGGTCCAGACCCTCCTGTGAGGTATCCAGGGTATACGAGTCCTTCATGATGAACTGGCGGGAGCGCAGCACGCCCGAACGCGGTCGGGGCTCATCCCGGAACTTGGTCTGTATCTGGTACCAGATCTGCGGCAGATCGCGATAAGAGCGGATTTCATGGCGGGCTATGTCCCCTACCACCTCCTCATGAGTGGGAGCCAGCAGCATACCACGCCCTTTGCGATCCTTGAGGCGGAAGACATCGTCGCCGAAATCGGCATTCCGGCCGGTCTCGTCCCACAGATCCAGCGGGTTGAGAGCCGGGAAGAGGAATTCCTGCCCGCCGATGGCGTTCATCTCCTCCCTGATGATCTGCTGTACCTTCAACAGACACTTCCACAGAAAAGGAAGATAGGAGTAGACGCCTGCCGCCAGCAGGCGCACCATCCCCCCTTTGAGCATGATACGGTGGCTTATCACCTCGGCACCGGAGGGATCCTCTTTCAGCGTGGGTATAAACCCTTTGGTCAACCGCATGATGCCTCCACGAATTCAGGCAATTCCCTGTCAGTAAAATTGTAATACGAGCCGCGTGAATATAGGCCTGGGATCCGGCACCCGACAACGGGTTGTTGGGATTTGTAATTTCTGATTCGGGATACTAATGCTCTACCGCCACCAGCTTTCCGTAGGGATCGATGAAGAACAGGCGGTGGCTCATTCTGTCGGCGGCGAACACCGGATTCGCTGGATCTATCGATACCTCTTCGACGCCAGCGCCCGTGGCGAGGTCCACCCGCCGCAGGCCGGCCTGCCCCCCCACTGTGCTGACGACCCAGACAGATTCAGGATCCCTGTCCGCATCCGCCCCTGCGAGCACTAACGGCTCCCCACCCCACCTCTCGACAATGTCCGCCACAAGCATCCGAGGAGGTGCTTCTATCTCCGCCCTCCAGCGGGTGTCCCCCGTCTGCCCCACGCGCAGAATTTCGCTACCTCTCGCTCCGGTCAGGACGAAAAGCATGCCGTCGGAGAGAGGAAAGGCGTCCTCGAAGTCATTTCGGGACGGAGCGCGGTAACGCGTTCCCTGCCGGGCGATGCGCTTCCCATCCACCACAGCCCACAGTGCGGTTCGTCCCCTGCTCTCCCCCACCAGTACCCCGGCCGGTGTCCAGATGATAACCAGCGGATCCCTAGTCCGTGGTGTGGAGCGCCAGCGCTCTTCTCCCGTATTGCGGTGGACCAGCTGGATCCGGCTGCCGTCTGCCCGACACACAAATAGCCACGGAGTGCGCTCCTCAACCGGCAGCCACGCCCCTCGCAGGACCCACTGCACCGCGCCGGTTCGCGGGTCGATGCAGCAGAAGTTCCTGCCGATGGCATAGAGGATGTCATCGTGCGGGGAGAGCACAACATCCTTCTGCTCCCCCTCCAGGTAGCTGACCCATCTCAGATCCCCGCTGCGCAGATCATGCGCCGAGACAGATATAGTTCGCTCCCGCCGATCAACACGGAAGAGCCGATCGCCGGCAACGCCGTAGTAGCGTGACGCCTGCAGAGATTCTCCAAAACCCAGCGCTTCGATGTCGCCCAGCTCGATCTCCCACAGCCTGCCGCCAGCGGAGAGGGTAAAGGCAGCGATAGTACATGTTCCCTCATCGCTGCGGAGCACAGCTATCAACCTGTCCTGTTCCGGATATGCCTCGGCATACTGGCAGTCGCCGGATACTATCCCCGTGTTCCAAACCAGAGTTCCCGTCTCGGACTTGACCACATGCAGGCAATACGAAGTACCTTCAATAAGTCCCGAAGCGGGAGGAGGCCGGTCGAAACGACGCAACAGAGCTACATAAGGAGCTCCGGCAACCTCCCAGACCTGAACCGCTGCGGCTCCATCTCTGGCGACGGTCCATGTGGGAGCCCCTGTAGCGGCCTCAAATCCGTCTATGGTGCGTGTACCGATACGCACCAGTGAAGTCCCGGAAAAAACTTGCAGGCTTTCCGTTCGGTCTGAAACCGCTCTTTCCCACAGCCGGCTCACCCGGGGCGCATCCTGGTCCCCAGCGAGCGTCTGAGCGGCACCCTTGGGCACGAGCCCCAAGGCCACCAGCATCCCTGCCGTCACCACCAACAGGCGTCCCCGACTCAAGGCAGGCCTGAACTTATTTTCTAGAGATGAAGCTGGGTGAGGTGCACACGTCAACGGCGTGCCTTCCTTTTTAACAAAAAACCTGCCGTCCCGCAGAACGACAGGGCGCATTGTTATTTCTCTGGTACCCCGGGCGAGATTCGAACTCACGACCTCATGCTCCGGAGGCATGCGCTCTATCCAACTGAGCTACCGGGGCAGAACCTCCGAGATGGTTTCGGGGCGGGCTTTTTCAGATATGTCGGGTCGCTCGCCACCGGAGCGCAGGAAAGCCTCAAATTCGTCCTTCATGATAAGGTACCGGCCCCCCACCCGCAATCCGGGCACTACCCCGTTTTTGATGTACTTCAAGACGGTCTGGCGGGAGACACCCAGTATCTCCGCCACTTCACTGACGAAATATACGCGTCGCTCGACCTCCACCGTGCGACTCCCTCGTGTATCGCCGTGTTTCCGACACGCTCAAATGAACGTGAGGAAGGTTTTATCACGAAAAAGATACATTTACAGCTCTTCTTCTAACCTGTCAATCGTATTATATCGTCATTGGGCCTAG
>JAUVWC010000047.1 GCA_030604325.1 Candidatus Zixiibacteriota bacterium
CGCACCCCTTCCCCTACCAGCGGCTCGAGGGCCATCCACTGATCCAGCCTCATGCAGTCGATAATGAACAGCACCACCCGCCCGGCCACGGCCAACAGCGGAAAGACTGCACGGCCGAGAAGATCAGAGACGAAGAGGGGATGCGAACCGCCAGGGGCCGGCAGGGAGGGTACATCGAAGTCAGCACCCCGGATTCCGGAACCGGTGCCTAGTGTCTCCTCCAATCCCTCCAGAAGCCGCCGTTGCCAGGGACGCTTGTCGGTAACCCATCCCGGGTACTGCTCGATCACCTGGCGGGCCAGCACACCGTCTGCTTCCTGCTGCAGCGAGGCCAGCGACTGTGCCAGACCCTCGCGGCCTGTCTCGTCGAGCTGGACGCTCCAGTAAGCGAGGGCTTCGGCCAGATCGCCCCACTCCGTCGGCAGGAGCGGTCCGCCCTCCAGCCGGCTGGAGAGCCGCGAGAACTCCTGGGTGTAGTCGCGGGTGAGGGTCTCCTCGCGCAGGCGCCCGCTCTCGAGTATCCGTTTGCACACCGAAAGCACCTGGCTGGGATTGACCGGCTTGGTCAGGAAATCGGTGATAGAGCGGCCGAGCGCCTCCTCCATCAGCCCTTCATCCTCCTGCTTTGTGACCATGACTACGGGAAGATCGGGATGGATCGTCCTGAGACGTTCCAAAACGGCGAGCCCGTCCAGGCCGGGCATGCGCTCGTCGAGAAGCAGCATGTCGAACTTTTCTTCCGCCAGCAGGTCGAGAGCATCCTCGCCGGAGTGGACCGCCGCCACCTCGTAACCCCGCTGTTCCAGGTAGAGGATATGGGGCTGGAGCAGATCGATCTCGTCGTCCGCCCAGAGCAGCCGGAAACGTTCCGACTCCGTCTCGGTCACAGCCCGGCCATCCCTCAGTATCCCGGCGCCCCGGGTGGGTCCCCCGACGAGCCCGCGGAGGCACCACCCGCTTCCCGGGCGGCACGCCCGCCCACCAGCACACCACTCCCCTGGCCCCGCTTGGCGGCCACGTGTTCGGCAAAGGTGCGCGAGAAGGCATGCGTCCCGTCCCCCCGGGCCACGAAATAGAGGTAATTCACCCCGGCAGGCGAGATCGCCGCCATCAGGCTGGCGGCCCCTGCATTGGCAATGGGACCCGGCGGCAGCCCGCGCACCCTGTAAGTGTTGTAGGGGGAGTTGACCTGGAGGTCCTTCTCATACAGCCTCCGTTTGAACCGGCCCAGCGCGTAGAGAACGGTCGCACACGACTCGAGCCGCATGCCCCTCCTCAACCGGTTGTGGAAGACCGCGCTTATTATCCGCCGTTCCTCGCCGGTGGCCGCCTCCCGCTCGATGATGCTGGCGAGTGTGACCACCTCGTGACGGGTCATACCAAGTTCCGCGGCCGCCTCACCGAGCCGCCGCTGCCATAGATCCGTGAAGTGGCCCACCATCAGGCGTAGCACCTCTGCGGCGGGCATGCGGTAGTAGATATTATAGGTCTCGGGCAGCAAGTAGCCCTCCAGGCTGGGGGGAAGGGGCGCCCCCTCCTCGGGTGGGAGTAAGCCGGCAATAAAGGCACTGTCGGCAAGCATCGTAATGAAAGCCACCGAGTCCACCTGGGCCTCACGGGAGACGATGGAGGCTATCTGCAGGGCGCGCAGCCCTTCGGGAATCGTAACCAGCTCACGGGCGGTCCCGCCGCGTGTAAGGCGGCTGAGCACGTCGAGGATTCTCTCCCCGCCCGCGAAATGGTAGCGTCCCGCCTGTAGGGACCGGTCGGCGAAGGTTATACGGGCGGCCAGCACCAGATCACCGGCGCGCCGGACTATCCCCTCCTCTTCCAGCCTGGCGGCCACACCGGCGGGGGTTGATCCCTGTTCCACGACAATCACTGCGGGCTGGCCTGCCGGCGTGGGGCCGGGACCCCAGAAAAGTTCGGCCGCATAGATACTCACCAGGGCCGCCACGGCGAACCCCGCCAACAGCGTGAGGCTGGCGTAAGGGTGCAGCCTGCGGCGCCCACCCAGCAGGAGCAGGAGGGCGATGAGAAAGAGGGGACCGGCAACCCAGGCCAGCGGCATGTACTCAACAGGGCTCACTGCGTCGATTCCTCCTCTTTCCCCCACGGGATGCCCGAGCGGTCGGCACTGTCGAGCCAGCTCTGGAGCAGCAGGACAGCAGCAGCTCTGTCCACCAGCCCCCGCGCGCGTGCCCGTCGGTCCGTAACACCCGCCTCCCTCTGTATTCGTCCGGCCTGAGCAGTGGTCAGCCGTTCATCCCAAAGGATCACGGGCCGTGCGAACCAGCCCTTCAGCCTGCGTGTGAAGTTCTCCACTGCCTCACACTGCTCTCCCCGGGTGCCGTCCATATTAAGAGGATAGCCAACCAGAAATTGTTCCGGCTGTTGTTCGGCCACCAGATCCTGCAGCTGGCGGTGGAGCTGCTTCCAACCGCTGAATTCTATCGTTGCCAGGCCGGCAGCAACACCTATCTCCTCATCGCCCACCGCCACTCCCATCCTGCGCTGGCCGTAATCGAGAGCCACTACCTTCGCGCTCATGCTACCACGGCCTCCCCATGCAGTATATTCATGCCCGAATGATAGGCCGTCGGCGCCGTGTGAACAAGAAATTGGGGCCGTGCCCGCAGTTGCAGCCATCCGGGAAAATACATTTCTTAGTGCGGCGCCAACTGGTGAAGAGTCCCTCGCAGTGACTAACATGTAAGCATTACCCTTATCCGAGGTCACCTCTTGGAGGATCACAGCCTGCATCTGCTGCCATCGGCATTCAGGGCCGTTCTGCTGGCCGCACTGGTCGGATTTGCCTCTCCGGCCGCAGCCTCGGACCAGGGCCTCGCTCCAGGCGCGGACCGTAACAGGAACGAAGATCCGAATGCCACCGACATCGGGGCTGTGGAGACCCGTGGTACCATCAGGATCGATGGGGTGGTGGATGCCGAGGAATGGGCCGGTGCCCCCATCGTAAGCGACTTCACCGCCCGCAACCCGATAGAAGGGGCCGCACCGAGCCAGCGCACCGAGGTCCGCCTCCTCTACACGCGATCCCACCTCTACGTCGCCTTTTCCTGCTACGACACAGAACCTGACAGGATCGTCTACCGGGTGAGCACCCGCGATTCGTGGCTTCTGCAGTGCGACAAGGTTCAGCTCGATATCGACCCCTACCACGATCACCGGCATTCCTACCATTTCGCGGTGGGAGTTGCCAATAATCAGATCGACGCCTACGGGATAGACATCAACTGGGACGGTGTGTGGGATTCCGCCACGACGATCACCGATGAGGGCTGGTTTGCGGAATTGGCCATCCCCTTCTCGATCCTTCGCTTCGAGCCGCAGGCCTCGCAGACGTTCGGCATCAATTTCAGCCGCGACATCCCGCGTACGAAGGAGGACCTGTCCTGGAGGACGTGGAAGCGCAACGACTGGTCGCGCGTGGACAAATACGGACACCTGGAAGACCTGCAAGGCCTGCGCAGCGGCCACGACCTGGAACTCATGCCCTACGTCAAGGCCAATGGCCAACAGTACTACCGCAGCTCCGCCGATCCGGTCGGATATCTCTCTGAGGGGCTTGCCGATGTGGGACTGGACCTGAAGTACGGTCTCACCAGTAACCTCGCCCTCGACGTGGCCCTCAACCCCGATTTCGGCCAGATATCCCCCGACGCGGAACAGATCACCGTCACCCGCTACGAGCGCTACTACCGCGAGCTGCGCCCCTTCTTCCAAGAAGGTCAGGCCGTGTTCCGCACCCCGCTGCAGATCTTCTTCAGCCGCCGCATCGGCAAACAGATCTCCGGCGATGTGGAAGCGAACCTCCTGGCCGGCGTCAAGCTGATCGGCCGCACCGGCCGGTACCAGATCGGGCTCATCAACGCGGCCACTGAGCGTAAGGCTTACACCGTGGCCTACGGCGACTCGGTATACGAAGGGTTAGAGCCGATGGCCAACTTCGCCGTGTTGCGTCTGGAGCGGGATATCTTCTCCCGCTCCAGCGTGGGCATCCTGGCCGCCAGCAAGGACACGCGCTCGGGCGGCGGCAAGGCCCCCTATCAGCGCTCCCTCGGGGCCGACCTGAGCCTGAGATTCAGCGACAACCACTACGTAACCGCCATGCTGGCCCGCAGCGTCAATCCCGGCCAGGAAGGCAATGACTGGGCGGGCCAGATCAAGGCGGGGCTGCGTTCCGACCGGTGGGAATACGAGGGAGAGTTCAACTACCTGGGTCCCGAGTTCGATGTAAATCAGATCGGCTACATTACCCAGGTGGACCGCCGCCGCTTCGGGTGGAACCTGGGGTGGAAACCGCGCCCTGAGAAGCACGGTATCCGCCGCATCGAGCTGAAGACCAGCGGCCAGGCATCCCGGAACTTCGCCGGCCTCTACACACACGGCCGCTACGGCCTGGAGGTGAAGGTCCAGACCATGGGCTACACCGAGATGGAGGTCAAGGCCACCCTCAATGACACCCGCTGGAAGGATGTCTACGCCGACAACCCCCAGTACACCTCGGTCGAGGCCCGCCCCTACCGCGGCCGCAACTACAGCCTCAGCTTCAATACCGACCGCAGCCTCGACTACTCCTTCAACGCCAGCGCCAGCTCCGGGAACTTCCTCGATTACAATGACTACTACTGGGGATCGAACCGGACGATCCGATCCGGTTTCAGCTTCCGGCCCAGCCCCCGTTTCTCGGGCAGCGTAAGTCTATCCCACGTCCGGGAATACTTCCGGGACGGACGGCTGGACGAGACGAAGAACCTCCTGGTAACACGGGCCTCCTACTACTTCACGTCGAACCTTTCGGTGAAGATCTACAACCAGTTCCGTTTCTTCACCAATACCGATTCCGTGGTGAAGGACAGCGCAGCCAATACCCTGAACCTGGTTCTCTCCTATTTCCTTAACGCCAAGAGCATTCTCTACGTGGTGTACAACGAGAGAAGGGAGGACGATATCGCCGATTGGGAATACTACGAGCGCTACGGCCGCCTGCCGCTGAGCGAACGCGCGCTGCTTATCAAGCTTACCTACTGGTTCAGTCTCTAGTGTCCCGAATCAGAAATCCGTCGGAATTCGGTTTAGTATCCCGGAGAAACGCTCCGGCAGGCTCCTGGGGGAGACGATCCCCTCGCACACCTTGACCATTGAGTAACCGTTGTCTAGGTTGAATGCTTCCGACGCAACCACGTCCGCCGTTATCGATTAAGGCTCTTCATCAAGGGGCAAATAATCCATGAAAGGTGTCGTCCTGGCCGGAGGTTTGGGGACCCGGCTCCATCCATTGACGAAGGTCACCAACAAGCACCTCCTCCCCGTGTACAAGATGCCGATGATCTACTACCCCATTGAGGCTCTAGTGCAGGGGGGTATCGACGAGATCATGATCGTAACCGGAGGCAACAACGCCGGCGACTTTCTCCGCCTGCTAGGAAACGGCAAGGAGTTCGGTCTCTCCCACATCAACTACACCTACCAGGAGGGTGAGGGAGGAATCGCCGAAGCATTGAGGCTCTGCCGCGATTTCGTCGATGAAGACCAGGTGACGGTTGTACTGGGGGACAACATTATCCAGAAGAGCATTAAAGAGCATGTCGACGCCTTCCGGGCACAGGGAAAGGGAGGTCGCATCCTTCTAAAAGAGGTTGAGGATCCAGAGCGGTTCGGCGTCGCCCGCCTGGAGGGTGACCGGATTGTGGAGATCATCGAAAAACCGGCCGATCCTCCTTCGCCGTATGCCGTTACAGGTATCTACTTCTACGATGCCCAGGTTTGGGATGTAATCGACTCCCTCGAGCCTTCCGACCGGAACGAACTGGAAATCACCGATGTGAACAACTTCTATATCAACCAGGGCGCGATGGAGTACAGCATCCTCGAGGGGTGGTGGACCGACGCCGGTACGTTCGAGTCGTTGAGGAGAGCCACCGAGTTTGTCGCCGCAACGGGCGCCAACAACCCCGACTGACGGTCTCATGCCGCACCATCACCGCCCTCCATTCGACAGGCCCAACCGGGAGGGCTAGGAGGCAGGCCGTGGCACATCTAGTAGTAACAGGCGCGGCGGGGTTCATCGGCTCCAACTTCGTGCACTGGCTGTGCAGCGAGCATCCCGACAGAGAAGTAGTGGTGGTGGATAAACTCACCTATGCCGGAAACCTGGGCAACCTGGAACCGATAAAAGACCGCATCCGCTTCGTCAGAGCGGACATCGCCGATGCGGAAGCCATGGCGGAAGTGCTCCGGGGCGCCGACGGCATCATCAACTTCGCCGCCGAATCGCACGTCGACCGCAGTCTGGAGGCGGCCGCTCCCTTCCTGCACAGCAATGTGGTCGGGGTGCAGGTGATCCTCGACCTGGTAAAGGAACTCGAGGTTCCCCGCTTCCTGCAGATCTCCACCGATGAGGTCTACGGATCCGCCCCCGAAGGCACGCGCTTCAACGAAGAGGACCGGCTCAACCCCTCCAGCCCCTATG
This sequence comes from Candidatus Zixiibacteriota bacterium, assembly GCA_030604325.1. GTDB lineage: Bacteria > Blakebacterota > Blakebacteria > Blakebacterales > Blakebacteraceae > JAGLTZ01. Next base: position 6,494 of record JAUVWC010000047.1, read on the forward strand.
CGGCCAGCAAAGCGGCGGCCGACCATCTGGTACAGGCCGCCGTCCACACCTGGACTGTTCCCGCCCTGATCACCCGTGCCAGCAACAACTACGGCCCCTACCAGTTCCCGGAGAAACTGCTCCCCCTGATGATCACCAACATCATGGAAGAGAAGCCGCTCCCCGTATACGGGGACGGCATGCAGAAGAGGGAGTGGCTGCATGTGCACGACCACTGTACTGCGGTGTGGGCGGTGTGGCAGCGGGGGGAGATCGGGCGGATTTATAACCTCGGTACCGGCGATGAAGTGGCCAATCTGGAATTGATCAAGACTCTCCTCGCTGTTATGGACGCTTCCGAGGAACTGATCACCTTTGTAACCGACCGCCCCGGCCACGACCGGCGCTATGCGCTGGATATCAGCCGCCTCACTACAGAGCTGGGGTGGCAACAGCAGATCACCCTCGAGGAGGGGCTGCAGGCGACGATCGAATGGTACCGCGACAACCGCCCGTGGTGGGAATCAATAAAGAGCGGCCAGTACCGTGAGTATTATGAGCGGATGTACGGCCGCCGCGGCCCGGCACAGCAATAGATTCAGGAAAAACACGCCGGAGTAAATACTACTTGTCAGAAATACGGTACTCCGGAACGTCGGCGAAACCGAAGGCACGCGCCACCCACCTGGTGGGGATCCGGCTGAGGTAGTGCCTGTAAATCCCGACCTCCTCGTTGTATTGACGACGCTCGATAGCGAGGTGCCCTACAGCATCGGCCAGCTGATCTACCAGATGCCGGATCTCACCGTTCTCAATAGCGGCACTTCCCCGGATGGCTGAGGCCAGCCTGGCCGCGGCCTCATCCGCCACCAGCTGCGCATATACCTCCTCATTGAATGTCGGGGCTGTATCCACCCCGGCCTGGGCCCTCCTCCATTCATCAGCTGCCGGCAGATAAGAGCCCCTGTCGGCGAGATCAAAAAGGACATCCGCCAGCAGATCCTGGCGCTGGTCCTGGACCGCCTGAACCCGTTCCCAGGCATCTCGAACGGCTTCCTCCCGCGTGATCAGCGCATTGAAGCTGACGATAATCACCACCGTGACTGCCGCCACTAATACCAGCACGAACGAGATGCCACCGAGGACTTTCAGGAGAGGACGGCGATCCGCCTCCTCCACCGCTTCCGGCTCCTCAGATCGGACCTCGCTCACAACAGGCTCTCTATCTCCTCCTCATCGGAGGGTGATGACTGCCCATCCCGTCGGTCCGGAGTGAAGGGGGATTCCACCGGGTAGTGCCGCTTCCTCCTGC
>JAUVWC010000042.1 GCA_030604325.1 Candidatus Zixiibacteriota bacterium
AAGGTTGAGGCTGCTGAAGAACCTCCGGCCCAGCTCGAGAAAGAAGAGAAGGAAGAGCCGGAGGAGAAGGATCAGGAGGCCGTTAAAGCTGCTGCCAAAGCAGAGAAGGCGGCGAAGACCACTAAGAAGCCAAAAACCGTCAAGAAGCAGACAAAAAAAACCGCGGCTGCCAAGAAAACCAAAAAGAAGACTACCAAGAAGGCCGGAAAACCGGCTGAGAAAACCGGCAAGACGGATAAGCCTGAGGCCAAGACGGCAGAGAAGAAAGCTCCAACGGCCAAGAAGAGGAGGACCAAGAAGACCACAAAAGCCTGAGAGCACCCGCCCGGAAATTATACGATCGTGAAAGTATTTCTAGAAACCTACGGCTGCCAGATGAACGTCCGTGACTCTGAGTTGCTCGGAGGTATCCTGCGACAGGAAGGCTGCCGCCTGGTGGACACACCGGAAGCGGCGGATGTCATTCTCCTGAATACATGTTCGGTGCGCGAGCATGCTGAGCAGCGGGTCATGGGACGGGTGCGGCAACTCTCCTCACTCAAGAAGACACACACAGTGAAGATCGGGATATTGGGTTGTGTGGCCCAGCACCTGGGGGAGAATCTGCTCGATTCTCTTCCCGAGGTGGACTTCATTGCCGGCCCAGATTCTTACCGCAGCCTGCCCGAGCTCCTCTGCTCGGTCGATGGCGAGCGTACGGCGCTATGCCGGTTGGATAAAACCGAGTTATACGAGGGCCTGCCTTCTTATCGACCGGAGAACAGCCCCAGCGCCTTTGTGACCATCATGCGCGGATGCGACAGGATGTGTACTTTCTGTGTAGTTCCTCTTACGCGTGGTCGCGAGCGGAGCCGGCCGTGGCAGAATATCGTCGACGAAACGAAACAACTGGTGCAACAGGGGGCAAAGGAGGTCACCCTGCTCGGCCAAACGGTCAACGCCTACCGCAACGATGACGTAAGCTTTGCGCAGCTGCTGTGGAAGGTCGCTGAAACAGGAATTCCGCGTATCCGCTTCACCTCCCCTCATCCGATCTACTTCCAGGATGAGGAACTGGAAGCGATTGCCGAGTGTCCGGGCGTGTGTGAGTGGGTCCATATGCCCCTGCAGGCCGGCAACACGGAAGTCCTGGCCCGCATGAGGCGCGGCTACAGCCGTGAGGATTATCTGGAGATCGCCCGCCGTATTCGTGAGCGGATCCCCCGTGTCACACTCACCACCGACATTGTTGTTGGATTTCCGGGAGAAACCGAAGTGCAGTTCGAGGACACGCTGAGCTTGATGAAAGAGTGTGACTTCGATGCTGGCTATCATTTCAAGTACTCCCCGCGGCCGGGAACATATGCCTCCAGGCATTTCCCCGATGATGTTCCTCAGGAGGAGAAACAGCGCCGCCTGGAGCAGGTCATACTGCTGCAGAGCGAGCTAACACGGCGCTCCAACGAGGCGATGATCGGCCACAGCTTCGAGATTCTGATCCATGATCGCGGCAAACGGGGCCCCGACCAGTGGGTGGGTCGCTCGCGCGGGAACAAGATGGTCGTTGTGGAGTCGAACAAGAGCCTGCTCGGCAATATAATTGGTGTGACCATCGTCGGCACAGGAAGGTGGACCCTCAGGGGGCAACTCGGATAGAGAGGCCTAGTAGAAAGGAACCGAGAATATGTGGATGCTCAAATGGCTTGGTATCGCTATCCTGCTGATCCTGCTTCTCGGTTTCGCCATTCAGAATCTGGAACAGCAGGTCGACATAGTCCTCATCTTCTGGCATTTCCAGGACGTACCCCTCATTGTGGTTATCCTCGAAGCCTTTATCATCGGGATGCTGGTCTGGTTCATCATCGCCTTCGTGAACGAGATGAGACTGCGCAGCCAGCTCCGGGGCATCTCCCGAGACCGGGACGAGCTCAGTCGCGAACTGCAGACACTGCGCAACCTGCCTCTCGAGGAAGGAGAGGAGGAGAAGGAGGACTCGGCAGAGTATCATGACAACGTATGAGATCCTGCTGATCGCAGGTGCCGTCATCCTGGCGCTCACGCTGCTGTTTCCCCGGCTCGAACGCAGGTCCAGGAAGCGCAAGGGCCGGGATCCCTACCTGGAAGCTCTGCGCCATCTGGTGAGCGGCGAGGAGGACACCGCCTACGACTGCCTGGTGGAAACGGTACGGAGCGATATCTCCAACATAGATGCCTATATCATACTGGGTGATATACTGCGTCGGCGGGGCGATGTTGAACGGGCGCTAAAAGTGCACCGGGACGTTACCATCCGCAGCGATCTCACGCGCGCCGTTCTCAACCTGGTGTTGAAGAGCCTGGCTCTAGATTATGCGGCTCTACAGCGCTGGAAGTCGGCCGAGCGGACGCTGATCGAGCTGGACCGTATATCCAGGGACGATATCTGGCCCCGGCTGCAACTGCTGAAGGTCTATGAAGCGCAGAGAAACTGGAGTGCCGCCTTCCAGCTCGGAAGGCAGTTGGCAGGGGAACCGGAAGTGAGCGGCTCCCGGCTGGCGAGATACAGGATTGAGCAGGCGGGAATACTTGTCGCGCAAATGAGCTATCACAAAGCCAGGATTATTCTGAAAGAGGCCCTCAAGTATGATCCCGCGTGCACCGAGGCGTATCTGGCCATCGGCGATACCTATGACGAGGAGGGGAGGACGGAAGATGCCGTAGAGTGGTGGGAGAAGATGGTGGATGAGGTTCCAGAACGTGCCATCGAGGCTTTCCCCCGTCTGGAAAATTCCCTCTATAAGCTGGGTGCCTTCAGCCACATGGCTGATATCTACACCCGACATCTGTCCGCAAATCCCGACAGCGCTGAAGCAGCCCTGGCACTGTCGCATTTATATGAGCGAAAGGGTGAGGTGGGAGAGGCGATCGAGGTACTTCAAAACCACCGGCCCCATGTCCAGGATGCCCACCTGCTCAACCAGGCGATAGCTCGTCTCTGCTATAAATCGGGAGAAATCGACAAAGCTCTCGAATTGGTGTTCGGGGCCAGTATTCCTCACACGGTTGATGAGGCGGAACCTGCACACTCCCCGGCAGCACCGGACGCCGCCGTTGAGGACCCGCTGGTTGAAGATGAGGCTGTGGAGCTGGAGGGTGACAAGGAGGAATTCACGCTGTGACTCGGCGCCTGAACCTGATTCCCCTTATACGGTTGTCAACGGCGCCGCTTCCTCTCCTTCTGTTTGTTACCATTTCCCTTGCGTCTGTCGGCCGTCCTCAAGCGGCGGTAACGGACTGGCTCGACCGTCAGGATCCCGGCCGCCAGGTTCCACCCTCGGCAGCAGCGGCACGCGACCTGTATGAGCGGGCCCGCTACGAAGAAGCGCGTGACATGCTGGACGCACTGATTCGTGCGGGCAACGTTACCGCGGAGGTGCTCTACTACCGGGGGCTTGTGGAACCGGTAGCGGTCGTGGCAGTAGAGACGTATTTCAACCGGGTCGTTCGGCGATATCCCGGCACGGAGATGGCGGACAGAGCCCTCTTCCGGATCGCACAATACTGGTATGATTCAGCATTCTATATTAAAGCACGCGAGCTGTTCGGCGAAGTTGCCTGGCACCAGGGGGATTCCTCGCTCGGCCAGGCTGCCCGCTACTGGAGGGGGATGACGTTCCTGCATGAAGCGGCGACAGCGGATACGCTGAGAATAGGTCTGTGGTACGTGAGGAATGCTGCCCGACGCGCCACAGATCCGGACGTAAGGGGGAGAGCATTTCTCTCGGCCGCCGATATCAGCCTGCGTCTCACACAACCCGACTCAGCACTCGCCTATTCCGCCGAGGTATTGGAAACACCGTATCTTGACGACTACCATCCGCGTGCCCTCAGTTTACAGGCCCGGGCGTTTGAACAACTGGAGGATCTGGAGCAGGCGAGAATCCTGTACCAGATTGTGGCCGCGAGGTTCCCGGATACCTGGGAGGGGAGAGAAGCGCGCCGGTGGCTCGCCCAGCAGCGCGAGGCCGCCGTCCTGGCACGTCTCGATTCACTGCAGGCCATGGGTGGTCCCGGTATAGCCCACACCGGCACGGGGGAAGGGCGCTGGACAATACAGGTTGGTGCCTACAGCAACTTTGACAATGCTGCCCAGATCGTCGTGCAGTTGACCCGCGCCGGATACCTGGCGTGGCATACCACCAAGCGGGTTGAAGGGAAGTTATTAGTCGTTGTATGGGTGGGACGTTTCGAAACACGCGCCGAAGCCAACGCTTTCGGCACGTCGTTGCTGAAAAGTGAAATCATTACCGAATTCCAGCTAGTCGAAATCCTTCCCCCGTAGCTGGACACAATATTCGCCGTGGCCAAGATCTCAACGCCGTTGATGCAACAGTACCTGCGTATCAAGGGAGAGCATCCGCACGAGATCCTCCTCTTCCGCCTAGGCGATTTCTACGAAACCTTCTTCGAAGATGCTAAGATTACCGCCAAGGCGCTTGAAATTGCTCTGACCAGCCGGAATGCCGGTGACGGCGAGGATGCCATTCCCCTGGCCGGATTTCCGGCCCATGCCGGGGAGGCATACATCAGCCGCCTGCTCCGGGCCGGCCATCGCGTGGCTGTTTGCGAACAGGTTGAAGATCCGAAGCAGGCCGAGGGATTGGTCAAACGGGAAGTGGTTGAGGTGCTCACCACCGGTACCGCTCTCACCGAAGGTTTTCTCGATAGCTATCAAAACAACTATTTGATGGTCATATCCCCACCGGTGGAGGGGGAGAGGCTCTGGGGGCTGGCTGTGGCGGATGTCTCCACGGGAGAGCTGATCGTAACCGAAGTCGAAGCCTCGGCGGTGGCGGATGAGATGCAGCGATATATGCCGTCAGAAGTAGTGGCGCCCGATTCCGTGGACATCGATCCCTTTACCAAGCTCCCGGGAGCGGGCGTGCAGACGGTGACCCAGCTGGAAGGGTACCACTTCAGCCGTGACCTGGCCGAACAGACCCTCAAAGAACACTTTCAGGTGGAAACCCTCAAGGGATTCGGTCTGGACGGATTGGATCGAGGGGTGGGGGCTCTTGGAGCGCTCGTCTCCTACTTACAGGAGAAGCGGTTGGCGAGCCTGGGACATTTGATGCGGGTATGCATTCGGGACAGCAGAGAGGGGATGCTGCTGGACGCTGCCACCCAGCGCAATCTGGAACTGGTGGCCAACATCCAGGATGGCGGCCGCGCCGGTACTCTACTGGGTGTCATCGACCATACCCGGACCGCCATGGGAGCACGCGCCGTGCGCAGCGCCCTGCTGCGCCCCCTGACAAAAGCGGCGGCGATAGAGTCCCGTCTGGATGCCGTTGCTGCCCTGGTCCAGGAACCCGACCTGCGTGATACGGTGAACGATACCCTGGAAGGACTGGGTGATCTGGAGCGCCTTGCGGTCCGCGTCGAGACCGGCAAGGCCACGCCGCGCGACCTGGCCTCCCTCTGCCTGGTCCAGCAAGCGATTCCCGGGCTCAAAGAGGCGCTTTCCTCGTTCTCTGCTCCCCATCTCATTGTACTTGGTGAAGAGCTCGATCCTCTCGAGGGGCTCACCGGCGAGCTTATGGCGGCACTGGACGACGATCCCCCGATAGCACTCACCGAAGGGGGCATAATCAGGGATGGGTATTCAGACGAGCTGGACCGTTTGCGTGAGCTCACCTCCAGCGGCAAGGGTTGGATCTCCGAGCTCCCGCAGTCTGAGCGGGAGCGCACCGGTATACAGAGCCTGAAGATCGGTTATAACAAGGTCTTCGGCTACTACCTGGAAGTCACAAAGACCCACGCCGAGAAGGTTCCCGACGATTACATACGCAAGCAGACCCTCGTCTCCGCCGAACGTTACGTCACCCCCGAACTGAAAGAGAAGGAAGACGAAGTATTACGGGCGGAAGAGAGGGCTCAGAGGCTCGAGTACGACCTCTTTTCGGAGCTGCGTACCACCACGGCCACCCACCTCCAGATCCTTCAGAATAACGCCTCGACCCTGGCCACGGTGGATATGCTGGCCTCTCTGGCCGAAGCGGCCCTTCGCCACAACTTCGTCCGGCCTGAACTGACGGAGGACGGAACCCTGGAAATCGAGGAGGGTCGCCATCCCGTGGTGGAGGCGCTGCTGCCCAAAGCAACCTTCATCCCTAATGACACTCTTCTCTCCTTGGAGAGGCAGATCGCCATCGTCACGGGTCCTAACATGTCGGGTAAGAGCACCTACCTGCGCCAGGTGGGTTTGATATGCCTGCTGGCCCAGGCGGGGTCTTTCGTGCCGGCGGCCCGGGCGAGGCTACCTGTGCTCGATCGGATATTCACCCGGGTAGGCGCCATGGACAACCTGGCCGGTGGAGAATCCACATTTCTGGTGGAGATGCACGAAACGGCCAACATCCTGCACAACGCCACCGCCGATTCTCTTGTGCTGCTGGATGAAGTAGGTCGCGGCACAAGCACTTACGACGGGCTGTCTATCGCCTGGGCCGTCGGAGAATACCTGCATGAAAAAGTCGGAGCGAAGACCGTCTTCGCCACCCATTATCACGAGCTCACCGTGCTGGCAGAACGGCTGGCGCGCATATTCAATCTGAACGTCGCCGTAAAGGAGTGGGGAGACAAGGTGATCTTTCTCCACAAGATCGTCCCCGGCGGTTGCGACCACTCCTACGGTATACACGTGGCCGAGCTGGCCGGTGTGCCCGACCCTGTGATCGAGCGGGCTAGGATTATCCTTCACAACCTGGAAAAAGACCGACCGCTGCCGGAAGGTGAGACGGCGAGCCCCGTCGACGCCAGCCCACAAACTGATCTCGTCCCCGGCCGTCCCGACCCGCTTATGGAAGAGCTGAAGAAAGTCGACCCGAACCAGCTTACTCCTATCGAAGCCCTGAACCTGCTGGCGAAACTCAAAGACCTGATCGAGTTGGGATAGATTCCACCGGTAATTAATCCACAATACGATCTGGATGGCATCATGTTTGAAGAATATTCCCGTGAAGATTTGGAAGGAATGCTGTGCGACGCCGCCCTCAACTGGCTGACGCACGACGGACTGTGGTTTCTTACCGTTGAGGAGAGGTTCGATATGGAGACGGCCATCGAGATGGATGGCAAGGCGTGGGAGGGCTTTACGGTTGTAGAGGCGAAGAGAATCATGAAGCGCCACGGTATCGAAGAGGGGGGTGGTATCCCGGCCCTGGCCAAGGCTCTAGCCTTGCGGCTCTACGCCTTCATCAATAAGCAGGAGATCGTCGAGCAGACCGAAGAGCACCTCGTGTTCCGCATGAACGATTGCCGTGTACAGGCAGCCCGCAAGAGGAAAGGCCTGCCCGATTTCCCCTGTAAGCCGGTGGGCATTATCGAGTACAGCGGTTTCGCCCGCACGATCGACCCGCGCATCGAAACCCGCTGTATCGGCTGCCCGCCCGACGATCACCCCGATCAGTGGTACTGCGCCTGGCAGTTCACTCTCCGCCGTGAGGAGGAGTGAGGCCTACCGGGCACCGGGCGGCTCTACTCTCCCCCTCCTCTTCCCCCTCTTCCTTCGCCTCCTCCCTTACCTTTCTTGGCCCGCTCCACTTCTTTCTCACGCTCCAGATGGGTAACCCCGTCAGTGATCCACTTCGGCGCCTCGGTGCTCTGGAGGTAGTGGCCGAACCAGTCGATGATCCTGCGGTGATAGTCGAGCTGGTTCGGCTTCTGGCGCAGGCTGTGGTTCTCACCGGGGTAGACCAGCATGACGAAATCCTTGTTCGCCCTGCGGGCCGCATTGTACAGCTCCACGCCCTGGTGCCAGTCTACTGCCCCGTCCTCGTCGCCGAAGGCAACGAGGAGGGGGGTGTTCAGTTCAACGATATTGAATAGGGCGGAGTTGTTCATATAAGCTTCAAGGTCCTCCCAGAAGGGCACCTCCATGCGCCCCTGGCTGATCTCGAATATTCGGGCATCGGTACCTCCCGTGTTCCAGTAGACCGAGAGATACATGCTGATGAGGTCGGTCAGTGGTGCCCCCGCCACCGCCGCGGAAAAGAGATCGGTCTGGGTGACGATGAAGGAGGTCTGGTAGGCCCCCCACGAGTGCCCCACCAG
>JAUVWC010000137.1 GCA_030604325.1 Candidatus Zixiibacteriota bacterium
GGATGGTGGAGAGGCGATGGGCGATGACGATCGTGGTGCGGTCGATTATCAGCTTCTCCAGCGCATCCTGGATGAGGATTTCGGTCGCCGTATCCACACTACTGGTGGCTTCGTCGAGCACGAGGATGGTCGGTTCAAAAGCAAGGGCACGGGCGAACGCCAGCAGCTGCCGCTGCCCCGTCGAGAGCGTGGCGCCCCGTTCGACCACCTCTCCTTCATAGCCGCCGGGCAGACGTCGTATGAAGGGATCGGCGTTCACATGGCGTGCGGCCCGTCTCACATTTTCCGGTGTGATCCCGCTCTCCCCCAGGCTGATGTTCTCTTCGATCGTTCCGCTGAAGATGAAAACATCCTGCAGAACCGTACCGACCATACTCCGCAGGCGCTGTGGATCCATCTCCCGGATGTCAATCCCGTCGATAAGGATCCGTCCCTTTTGAATATCATAGAGGCGGGTCAGGAGGCTCGTGATGGTCGTCTTGCCGGCTCCGGTGGCGCCGACGATCGCCATTGTCTGTCCAGGTTCCACCGTGAAAGAGACATCCTTCAGTACCCATTGCCCGTTTTCCTCCCAGCTCAGTCCCTCCTTCCTCTCCTCACCCAAGCTTTTTTGAACGGTCTCGATATGATCCGAGCCGTACCGGAACCATACTCCCTGGAATTCGATCTCTCCCCGTAGAGAGTCGGGGAAACGGGAGTGGGCGGGAGCATTGATCGTGACTGACTCGTCCATGAGGTCGAAGATGCGCTCGCTGGCCGCCATGGCGGACTGCATGATGTTGTACTTCTCTGCCAGGTCGCGCACCGGGCGGTAGAACCGCTGCACGTAGAGAATGAACGCGTAAAGCACTCCAAAGGTAAGGGCCCCCTGGATCACCAAGCCCCCGCCGAACCAGATGAGAACAGCCAGGACCAGAGCGCCGATGAAATACACGCCGGGGAAGAAGAGGGCATAGTAGAAGATTGTTCTGAGGTGGGCACCCAGGAATTCTTCATTAATCTGCCGGAACTGCTCGTAGTTTCGCTTCTCCCGTGTGAAGATCTGGATCACCCGGATACCCATCAGGTTCTCCTGCAGGAAGGCGTTGAGGCGGCCGAGTTTTGCGCGGACTTCCCGATATGCTTCCCGTGCCCTCGTGCGGAACCAGAGCGTGCCACCGAGCAGAACTGGAAGGATAAGCATGACGACTGTCGCCAGCTGAACGTCCTGGTAGAACATGAATGCGACGATCCCCGCCAGCATGAAGATATCGCCGAAGATGGCGACAACCCCGCTGGTGAACATGTTGTTAAGGGCCTCCACGTCGTTCGTGAGTCTGGTCAGGATCCATCCGATACTCGACCGGTCGTAGTAAGAGAGGGGAAGCCGTAGGAGATGCGAGTAGAGGTCGGAGCGAAGGTCGCACATGACCTTCTGGCCGGTCAGGTTCATCAGGTAGAGCTGGAGGTACATGAAGAGGAACCCGCCGACCACCGTGCTTAGCAGCAGGAGCGCCATCCGGTTCATACCGGCTAGTCTGGCGGCCGTGGAGAGCCCTCCCGCCATCTGCGGGTCGATGAACCGGTCGATCGCGATCTGGGCGATGGTGGGTCCGGCGAGCTGGATGAGCGAGCCCACGAACATCAGGACGACGCTCGCTGCTACCCACGTGCGATAGGGTTTCAGGTAGACCAGAAGCCGCCTCATCAGCCGGCGATCGAACGCTTTCCCCAGCTCCTCGATATCCGGTTCGAATATCCCAACGCTCATTCGAGCGACTCCAGTTCTTCCATCAGGGCCTGGCGCTCCACTATCTCGGCGTAACGGCCCTCTCGACCGACGAGTTCCGCATGCGTCCCCTGTTCGGCGATCCTTCCATCCTCGAGATAGATAATGAGGTCGGCATCCCGGAGGGTACTCACCCGATGACTCACGATCAGTGACGTCCGCTCTGACATGATGTCGCGGAGTCGGTCCAGGATCGCCTCTTCGGTGTTCGTGTCCACGCTGGAGAAAGCGTCATCGAGGATGAGGATGGCCGGTTTCCGGATGACTGCGCGCGAAAGCGCTATCCGCTGCTTCTGGCCACCACTCAGGGTCACACCCCGTTCACCTATGGTCTCCCCGTACTGGTCGGGAAACTCGAGGATTTCGGCGTGGATCTGGCTAAGGAGCGCCACCTCGAGCACTTCATCCTGCCCGGGACGGTCGATGCCGAAGGAGATGCTCTCTTCGATCGATTCACTGAAGAGAAAGCTCTCTTGGGGAACCATGCCAACGGCCCGACGCAGCGTCTGCAGGGGGATGTCCCTTACATCGACACCGTCGAGAAAGATCTGTCCCCGTTCCGGCTGGAAGAGACGAGGGATCAGGTTGAGGAGAGTTGATTTACCGCTCCCGGTCGGTCCCGTGATGCCAACCGTCGCCCCCACCGGGATACGCAGATCGAACTCCCTGAGGACCGGGTCGCTATCTTCGTCGTAGGAGAAGGTGAGGTTCCGGAACTCGATCTCCCCGCGGACCGGTCCCAAGTCGGTTTTCACACCCTCTTCATCCCTGATCTCCGGTTCGGTCTCCAGGATCTCGGCGATCCGTACCAGGCTCGCCGTTCCGCGCTCGTAGAGATTGATTACCCATCCCAGCGCGATCATCGGCCAGGTCAGGAGGGCGTGGTACTGGGTGAAGGCGACCATGTCACCCAGGGTGATGACGCCCCGGATGACCTGTCTGCCCCCCAGCCACACGACGATTATAAGGCCCAGCGCCGCGATGCCCATGAGCAGCGGGAAAAAGCTGCCGTAGATACGCACCAGGCCCATGTTCCTCTCTACATACTCCCGGTTCAGGGCCCGGAACCGGTCGAGTACCGACTCCTCCCGCGTGAAGCTCTTCACTACCCGGATACCGTTCAGGTTCTCCTGAGCGTGGGCGCTCAGTTCGGAAAACTGCTCCTGCACCGCCGTGAACCGGCCATGCAGCATGGGACTGACCACCAACACGAGGATTGGCAGGACTGTCATGGGAAGCAATGAGTAGAGGGTGAGCAGCGGACTAATCGTGAACATGATGGGGAGCGCAACCGCCACCATGACGACGAGCTCGACCCCGTTCCAGAGTCCCGGGCCGACAAACATCCGCACTGCCTCCATATCGTTGGTGGCCCGGGCCATGATGTCGCCGGTCTTCTGACGGTTGAAGAAGCTGAACGGGAGGGAAAGCAGATGGGCGAAGAGATCGTTCCGGAGGTCGAAATCGATCTTCCGGCTGGTGCCGAGCAGTAGCGTCCGCTGGTAGTAGATGAAGATCGCGGCGGCGGCCTCGATGCTGAGCAGCAGAAGGACATAGGGGAGCAGCACACTCCGGGAACCCGCTCCCCGGATCGCGTCGATGGCCCATCCAAGGATCCTCGGGCCCATCAAGCCGAGGATGCTACCGAGGATGACAAAGAAAAATCCCGCACCCAGCACACCCCTATAGCGGGCCAGATACGGAATGAGAGGTTTGATGCGGTTTACCACAGAGGCAATCCCTGGATATCAAGATTTGTGAGGCCGGCTTCCCTGGCATAGGTAACGACCTCGCTGTATTCCCTGCGGGTTATTCTCCGGGAGATTTCAGGATAGTCATAAGCTTTGTACATCGGTCTGTACTGGGACATGATGTTAAAATACGTGTCCTGGGGAAGGTTTGCCGCTATCCAATCGATAACCCTCTTTGTTCCGCTGATCCCGTTCGGCATAACCAGATGACGTAGCATCAGTCCTCTGTACATGAGTCCGTCGTCGGCTGGTTGTGCAACTCCCACCTGGCGGTGCATTTCGAGCAGAGCTGTTTTTGTAGTGTCCGGGTAGGTCTGGGCTCCGGAGGAATATTTCGCTGCCATTTCGCCATCGGAATACTTGAAGTCGGGCAGGTAAATGTCGACGATGCCGTCGAACTTTCTCAGGATCTCCAGGCGCTCCCACCCACAGGTGTTATAGACAAGGGGAACTCTCAACCCTTTGCCGGCTGCTACATCAAGTGCAAGAACAATGTGGGGAGAGTAGTGGGTGGGGGTGACGACATTGATGTTATGACACCCTATTTCCTGCAGGGGCAGCATCATCTCCGCCATATCTTCGATGCTTCGGGGCTCACCTGCTCCCCCCTGACTTATTTGCCAGTTGCAGCAGAAGACGCATCTCAGACCGCAGTTGGTGAGGAATACGGTGCCGGAACCTCCACTGCCGACCAGGGGTCTTTCTTCCCCGAAATGCGGGTGATGCGCTGAAATCTCCAGCTGGGAGGTGGACCCGCAGAATCCCTCATTTCCATCGAGCCGCATGGCACCGCACTGTCTGGGGCAGAGCCTGCAGCTTTCCATTACACCCCAGAGTTCTTCCCCTCGTTTTTTTAGCTCTCCACTTCGATGGAGTGTCAGATAGGCGGGTTCGAAATCCGCCGCGATATGTGCCGTTCCTCTAGCGATGAATCGCTCGTTCTTATTATCGTCGAGGGTGGCAGGCGGAGAGGCTGATTTAGCCTTTTGTTTGCATCCAGCGACAAGAGAGGTGAAAGCAGAACCGAAACCTGACATGGCTAATAAGAAGAATGATCCTATAAACTTTCTTCTTGATTGATCCTCCATGCAGAGCTTCCTCCCACCATCAGAGGTAGACATGAAACGTCCCTCCCTCGGAGCCTGTCGGAGAAACGCTCCGGCTGCGGCTTGCGCTGGCATCCGGCAGGCGGCGTTGGTTCTCGCGGAATGTCCTCGACGTAGCGCAGCGGCTACGTCTCCGGGCCTTCCGCTCAACCGCCTGGCCATCCGGCGCCA
>JAUVWC010000024.1 GCA_030604325.1 Candidatus Zixiibacteriota bacterium
AATCCTCTTACCGGTATGATGTATCTCGTGCTGTAGCTTGGCAGGATACGTCTCGCGCTGAAGCGCGGCAGGATACGTCTCGTACTGTGGCTCGGCAGGACACGTCTCGCGCTGTAGCCCGGCAGGACACGTCTCTTGCTGTGGCTCGGCAGGACACGGCACAAGCAGCCGCCCTTCAGGACACCACAAGCTCCTCCGCTCAAGAGCCGACCGGGGCCATCGAGGACAGCCTGACCTACAGTTTTACTACTGCCGAAAGTGACGGCACCATCGCCACACTGCGCGGCTCCCCGGAAAAACCCGCCTGGGCTAAGTATCAGGACATCGAGCTGACGGCGGGCATCATCATCGTGGACTTCGATAAGAATATGCTTACCGCGCTGCCTCTGCCCGACACCTCGGCGGCTGGGGATGGGAAACCGCTCAACCGGCCGGTCTTCCGGCAGACAGGCCAGGAGGTTATCGGGGATCGTATGGCCTGGGACCTGGTCTCCGACAGTGGATCCGTCTGGGGAGCGAATACCGAATACGAGCAGGGTTACTACCACGGCCAGCGCATCAACGCCATTACCGACGAGCCGAATTATCTGACCGTCAGGGAGGCTCTGTACACCACCTGTGACAAGGAAGAACACCCCCATTACTACTTTTCCGCCGAACGGATGAAGATCATCCCGGAAGACAAGATAGTGGCCCGGGGGATCCGTATGCATATCCTGGGTGTTTCCATTCCTCCGCGGCTCTTCCGGATCCCGCTTCTGAATCTGGAAGTATTTCCGCCGCTCCCCTTTCTCATCAAATCTATACGCTCCGGTCGGCAGTCGGGGCTCATCATGCCCCAGTACTCCAGCAATTCACTTACCGGCCTTACGCTGAAGGACCTCGGCTACTACTGGGCGCCGAGTGAGTATTTCGATACCCGGCTCGTCACCGATGTGACCGAATATGTAGGCATCGTCATGCGGGGACGTACACGCTACGCGGTGCGGTACCGGTTGCAGGGATATATCGAGGCCACATACAACTATGACCGCCAGAGTAAGATCCGCCGCTGGGAAACTCGTTTCAATCACAACCAGACATTGAGCCCCAGCCTGCGCGTGGTGGCGCAGGGGAACTTCAGCTCCACATCCGATTTCAATCAAAAACTCTCCGACGACCTCGGACGCCGCCTGCAGCGCATCCTGCGCAGCCATATGAATATCAGCAAGCGCTTCGAAAATGGCAGTAACCTGACGGTAACCCTCAGCCAGACCCGCTATCTCGACAGAGAGATAACAACTACTCAATTCCCCTCGATGACCTTCCGACTGCCCCGCCGTCCCCTCTTCGGCAGTAGTGGCCGGAGCAGTGGGCAGGCAGCACCGGGTGGGTTGACCGGCTTCGGGCTTACCGGCGGCGGGGATGTGGAGCGTACCGGCCCGGTGTGGTACGATAACTTCTATATCGATTACAATATGTCACTGCGCTCCAATATTCGCTCGAAACCTTTAGATCCTCTGGTACCCGCGGGAGGCGATACGACCATCACCGAGGCGGGTATCGAGCAGCGCACCAACCTGAGCTATTCGGGGAAGGTGTTGGGATGGCTGAACCTGCAGCCGAGCTTTTCCGCCCGTGAGAGCTGGTACGTCGGCAGCACGGCCCGGGATGACTTCCAGCGGCGCCTTCTCTGGAATACCTCACTACGCACCAGCACCAAGCTGTACGGGATCGCAGATCGTCCCTTCGGCCTCGACGCCTCCTTCCGGCACGTCGTTGAGCCGAGCCTGACCTTGAATTACCAACCCGATTTTTCAGATCTTCCCGCTGTGCCCAATCTCTTCGGAGGAAACCCCCAGGGGCAGCAGTCTCTGAGGTTCAGTCTGGGACAGATCTTCCAGATGAAGCGCCGCGTAGGAGAGGGGGAGGAAGAGGAGGAACGCAAGCTGGACCTGGCTCGGGTGACCACGAGCGGATCGTATAATGCCAAGGCAAAAGGCCACAAACTGTCGGACGTCAGCACTTCGTTGGTAACGAATGCCGGGCGCGTGCTGAATCTGCAGGTGAACGTGGTTCACAGTTTCTATGCGCCTGGGACCGACCGGTTGCAGTGGAAGCCGGTTACCCGGTCGGCCAGCTATCGGAGTTCCATCCGCCTGGACAGCGCTACGGTGGCGGGATGGTTCGGGTGGGGACGCGGGCGCCCCGAGGCGGAACCGGGTGAGGGTGGTGCTCCAGGCGAGGCCGAACAGCAACTTCCGGCAGCTGAGAGGGAAGAAGAAGAGGTTCCCTTCGGGGTGCCGACGCGGGATACGGGCCGGTTCTTCAGTCCTTCTGAGGATCGGACCCGTAGGGGTGGCAGGCGCTGGAACCTGACGCTGGGACATAATTACGCCCGGGCGCGGACGCTGGATGGCTGGAGTAAAAGGCATAGCCTGGACGGCTCGGTCACAGTAAATGTGCCCAAGTGGACCTTCACCTGGTCGGCACGATACGACTTTGAAGGTCCACCCGGTAAGAAGCTGGTTCGTCAGTCGTTCAGTATCTATCGGGACCTCCACTGCTGGGAGGCCCGGTTACAGATAGTACCGACCGGGCCGGGCAGGGGTTACTGGTTCGTGATAAGCATAAAGGAGATTCCCGCGATCAAGTACGAACGGCGAAAAACTGTGTTCTGACGCGGGTTTTTGCCCGGTAACGACTTGACACCCTTTAGAAACGCCGCCTAAGATGACGGCAAGCTTTAAACGCAGTATTGTCAGCGAAGCCATTTTTGACCGCCAGGAGGTGACAGGATGACAAAGAAGGAGATCGTGGCGAAGGCCGCCGACGCGGCTGGAATCTCGAAGGCCAAGGCGGAAGTTGCCATAAACGCCACGTTCGACGAGATCACTACTACCTTAACGAGCGGGGGGAAAGTAACGTTTGTAGGTTTTGGTACTTTCTCGACCTCGTTCCGTAGGGCACGCATCGGCCGCAACCCGCGGACAGGCGCTACGATTAACATCGCGGCCAGCACCGTGCCGAAGTTCAAGGCCGGGAAGGCGCTGAAGGACGCCGTTAGGTAGATCTCAACACAACGTAAGGACAGAAAAGGAGCATGGGCTTCGGTTCATGCTCCTTTTTGGTAGTGTGCCGAGCTCATTTCTTGCGGATGGTATGAATAGCTGCCAATCGGAGTATCTGTAGGGTGAACCGCAGCACACAGGCCGATATAGCTCTCCTCTTTGTTGTAATTCTCTGGAGTATCAGCTTCTCTCTGGCCAAGGAAGCCCTGAACTGGGTCACCCCGATCCTGTTTGTAATCCTCCGGTTCCTGCTGGCAGGTGTTATCTGGTTGGTGCTCTATGGATCGCTGCTGAAGGGTGCCAAGGCGGGCACCTGGTGGCGGGGCCTTCTGCTCGGTTTCGTGCTGGGTGTGGGCTTTGTTCTGCAGACCGCCGGCCTGGCGCTGACCAGGGCGAGCATGTCTGGCTTCATCACCGGTCTGGCGGTAGTCTTCGTCCCCTTCTTTGTTATCTTCCTCGAGCGGAAGCTTCCTAAGCTAACGTCGTTAGCAGGTGTGGTCATCTGCGCGGCGGGGCTGTGGATTCTGACCTCTCCCGCAGGCGCCGGATTCAACAGGGGGGATCTGATGACTGTCGGTGCCGCGGTCATGTACGCACTCTACATAGTGCTGGTCGAGATATTCACCAGTGAGTACGATCCGAGAGTGCTAACCCTCGTCCAGGCGGCGGGGATTATGCTGGCGGCCCTCCCCGCGATGATACTGCTGGAGGCTCCGTCGATGACATGGAACTGGCCGCTCATTTGGCGGTGGCTGGTGCTGGGGACGATGGCCGCCGTCACCCTGGCCATCCAGCTCTACTGGCAACGCTTTATCAGCGCTACCCGTGCCGCCGTCATCTTCACGCTGGAGCAGCCGCTGGCTGCGGTCTTTGCCTTTCTAATCCTCGGGGAACTGCTCACAGGTGCGGCATACATGGGGGGTGGTATCATCTTCCTGGGCCTGCTCGTCGCCGAGGGTGGCGCACGGCTTATTCCCCACCGCCTCTCTGATTCTTAGTTGCCGCGCAGACCTCCAGCTCGAATCTTATCACATCATTCTGAATGCGGACCGCGGGTATGTTCGAGGGGATATCGATCATAAACCGATTAAAAACGAGAAAGTTGGAATAATGACAGACAAAAAGGCAGACCTGGCCGGCCCCGGCATCGGTGACTACAACGAACTGGTGAATATCCTGCCGCAGGATTACAGCTCTCTGCTTAATCCCAGGGAAACGCAGCTGGCGATCACCGCGATGAAGAACTACATCGAGGAGAACCTGTGCAAGGAGCTCAATCTGATCCGTGTTGAGTGTCCTCTTATCGTAGACGTTGAGAGTGGTGTGAACGACATGCTGGACCGGGACGGTTCGCGGACTCCCGTCGGGTTCCATATTTCGAATGACTACGACAAGAACCCGATCGATGCCCAGGTTGTACAGGCAGCGACCAAATGGAAACGGATGGCGCTGGAGCAGTTCGGTATGGAGGTGGGTGAGGGCCTGTATACCGATATGCGCGCCGTGCGCAAGGACTACTTCCTCGACCACGATCATAGCGCCTATGTGGACCAGTGGGACTGGGAGCTGGTGATAACCGAGGAGCAGCGCAACCTAGACTTTCTGACGGAAATAGTGAAGAAGCTGTGGAAGGTCCTGTATGGGGCCGAACTCCATGCCCAGGAGCTCTTCCCCCAGCTGAGGGATGACGGGTATCCTAACCTCCCCGAAGAACTCACCTTCCTGCACGCCGAAGAGATCCTGGACCGGTACCCCGACCTGCCGCGCAAGCAGCGCGAGACCGACATCCTGCAGGAATACCCGGCCATCTTCATCTACGGTATCGGCTGGCCGTTGGCCGACGGCTATCCGCACGAGATGCGGGCCGCGGACTACGACGACTGGGTAACGGAGACCGTCTCAGCCGACGGCAGACCGATGCACGGCCTCAACGGCGATATCCTGGTGTGGAACCACGTGACGAAGCGCCGCCACGAGCTGACCTCGATGGGCATCCGCGTCAACGCCGAGACGCTCAGAAAGCAGCTGGAGATGTCAAACCTGCTGGATTACCTGAAGTACCCCTACCACCAGGCGATTATCAACAACGAGATTCCACTCAGCATCGGCGGCGGTATCGGCCAATCCCGTACCTACATGCTCCTGCTGCACAAGGCGCACCTGGGTGAGTGCAGCGTTACTGTATGGCCCAGGATCCTCAGGGATATGTGCGCGGAGAAAAATATCTTCGTGCTGTAGTGAACGGATAGAAAAGGCAGTACCGCTTACCTATTCGTACCTTCCGTCCGGCGAGCGGGCACCCTCGCCTTTCAGGTAGTGACTGAACCACGCCAGCTGGCGCTGGTAGAGATCTACCCGGTGCCGCGGTTCTCCGATACCGTGCCCCTCCCGTGGATAGCGCAGGAACACCACCGGCAGGTCCTGCCGGTCCATGCCGCGCCAGAACTGTTCCGCCTGCGGTATGGGTACCCGGCGGTCCTCCTCTCCGTGGGTGATGAGCAGGGGGGTCTTGACGTCGGTGATAAACTCCATGCCTGACCAGCGTTCATAGATGTCCTTCGCCTCCCAGGGCAGCCCCTGGAATCCGTACTCGAGGTAGGTCGGGATGTCGGTCTGGCCCCAGAAGGACCACCAGTCCACGATGCCGGCATGGGCGATAGCGGCCTGGAAGCGGTCGGTCCGGGTGACGGCCCAGTAGGTCATGAATCCTCCGTATGAGCCGCCCATGATCCCCAGTTTCTCCGGATCGGCAAGACCCATGTCGATCACTTTATCTACACCCGCCGTGATATCGCCGAAGTCCTTGCCGCCCCAGTCACCCTCGTCGGCGATGCCGAAGTCGGTGCCGTAACTTGAACTCCCGCGGAAGTTGGGCCCGACCACCGCGTACCCTTGCGCAGCGTACATCTGGGCCATGCGGCTGTTGAAGCTGTTCGAGCAACGCCCGTTGGGTCCACCGTGGATGGCGAAAATGGTCGGGTACCGCCTGCCACGTTCGTAGCCCACCGGATAAGTGAGCACTCCCTCGATGGTCCAGTCGTCGGGACCCTTCCAGGTGATGATTTCCTGTCTGGTGATGGCGTACTCATCGAGATGCGGGTTCAGGTCTGTCAGTTGCGTGCCGGTCTCACTTGGTCTGCCGGCGAAGATTTCACCGGGCCAGTCGGGTCGCGTGATCCTCCACACGGCCGTCTCGCGGTCTTCGGAGAAGCTGTAACCGGAGTGGCTGCCCGCCTCGCGGGTGAGACGTGTGATCCGGCCACGGGAGACATTGCAGAGGAACAGATGGGAGTCGGTCTTCATGCCCGTCGTGAAGTAGAAGTTTCTTCCATCGGGCGTGAAGTAGACCCTGCCCCCGACTGAGTAGTCGAAGCGGGCGGTCAGGTTACGCGGTGCACCGCCCTCGAAGGGGATGATGAAGTAATCGGAATCTTCATGAGATCGACCGGCGGATATGTTGGCGGAGTAGACGATCCATTTCCCGTCCGGGCTGAAGGTGGGGCCGCGGTCGGAACCGGGGTTCGTTGTCAGACGGCGCACATCGCCGCCAAAGGAGGAGACGATGAAGATGTCCGAATTGCTGTTGTACCACGGGCGTTCGGTGCGGTTGCTGGTGAAGGCGAGCCAGTTCCCGTCGGGTGACCAGACAACGCCTCCGTTGTCGTAGTCGTCTTCAGTAACCCCAAGAGTGTCCCCCGTGGCCATGTTGTAGACATAGATGTCGGTGTGTAGCACCCGGTCCTCTTCCACGATGAGCACGTCGTCTCTCTTCTTCGCCCGCGCCTCGCGCTGCTTCTTGTCGGGCCACTCCTCACGCCGGGTGTAGGCGAACTTCGTCATGTCCCGGTTCCAGACCGGCGTACCCGGTAGTCCGTCCTTGAAACGGGTGAGCTGTAATGCTTCGCCTCCATCCAGGGGGATCTTCCATACCTGCCGCTTCGACTCACCACGGGTGGCGATGAAGGTCAGGTACCGGCTGTCGGGAGTAAACCGTGGGCTCGACTCACTTGAAGGTCCGGCGGTGAATTGCCTGGGTGGCGCTGAGCCGTCCGCCGGTCCGAGCCAGAGATGGGTCTCGGATTCCATGGTGGAGGTATCGAGCCTGGAAACCGTGAATGCCACCCACCGGCCGTCGGGCGAGATGGTCGCACTGCCGGCATTGTTGAGGGTCATCAGATCCCAGAAGGTGAGGTGTTTCTCCTGTGCAGCGGCATGCTGGGACCAGAGCACTAGGCATAGCAGGGCGAGGGATACACGAGCGATCCGGAGCATCGGTGGCGCTCCTTCCAGGATTGGATGACAGGGACTTCGGGAAACCTTCAGTCGAACAATTGTATATCTATATATCCTTTGCCGCCAGGTACTCTATCAGTAGCTGTGACCAGCTCTCGAACTGGTCCTTGTTGGAAATAAGGTGGGGCAGGGGGTTGAACTCGAGCTCTCCGAGGCCCCGGCTCCCTTTCGCCGAGACCTCAGCCTTCTCAATATCCAGCTGCCACACGATACCGAAGTGGACCCGGCCCACGTCGTTCGAGTCATCGTTGATAAAACCGATGATCTCGGGCTCGCGTACAACTCTCGAGCCGATACTGATCTCCTCGTTTATCTCCCGCCAGGCAGCGTCACGGATGAACTCGATGTTGAACTCCGTATCAGTGCTGAAGAGGGAGAACTGGCTTCTGTCCTCTACGTTCACATGACCGCCGATACCGATGGAGTAGAGCTCCCGCAAGCGCTGCTCGTTGGTTTTCGGGGTCCGTCGGTAAGTGAGGAAGAGCTCACCGGAGCGTACCAGAATATAGGCGACGAGCTGTTTCCGTGTGTAGTCGGTCTCGGCCTGGGTACGGGGCACGATCTCCAGGTTGTTCAGGATCCGATCCCAGAGTGAATCGTCGTAGAAGACGCACGCTACCTCCAGGTCTTCGGGAAGGAGTTTGCTGTTGAAGCAGAGGAGTTGTTCATCCATAGGTGTGCTCGATCGATAGGGTCAGGCACAATGCGGTGGTGAATCTAATGCAGGCCGGACAGAACCGTAAGGGGAAAGCCTGGACATGATACACGTATAGTGCCAATTCCGGCGGGGATGATATCGGCTGGTGTCATGGCCGTGTTTCAGGCCATATTCCGGCCCGGCGAGAGGACTAATGCAGGCTACCATCGAATCGATACGTAGAAACCTTGCCGGGTATTCCCCGGTCAGGAGCGACCCTGAAGGCAGGATCCAGGCGGCCGTTGCTCTGATCCTGATCAAGAGTGACGGGGGGGTGGAGCTGCTGTTCATCAAACGGACCGAGCGGGCCGACGATCCCTGGTCGGGCCAGATAGCCATGCCCGGAGGACGCAGGGAACCACTAGATCGTGACCTCTGGGAGACCGCTGTTCGGGAGTCCCTTGAGGAGACGGCTGTCGACCTCTCCCGCGGGGAACTGCTCGGGGAACTCGACGATCTCAGCACATCCTCTCCCTATCTGCCACCCATGCTGGTCCGCCCATTCGTATTCGGTCTGGAGCAGAGGCAGCCGGTAACAAACAGTGAGGAGGTCGCACTTCACTTCTGGATTCCTCTGGCAGACCTTCCCACGGCCCGGGTAATGGAGGAGATAATGGTCAGGGGGTTTTCCATCACTGCCAGAGGTTACCGGTTCGGACCGCACCTGGTTTGGGGTATGACCGAACGGATTCTGGCGCTCTTCCTGGAACTGCTCGGGCAGGATTGAGACGGTGCTCTACCACCGGGCCGTTGCCATCTCACTCCTCGCCGTCCTGGTGCCCGGAGTGGCCGGCATACACAACGGATCAGATGACCGCAGTCTGGGTCGGACCCAACAGACGCAGACATGGTCCCATGCCGTCCGAGATTCAGCAGGAGTGCTCTACAGCCCGCGCGCGGAAGATTTCCGTCCCCGCTATGTAGATGATGAGACTAACCGGGCCCGGCAGAGCTGGCAGCAGTACTGGAAGTGGGTCCAGATTTTCTATTCCGGGAACCTGCTGGCCAGGGGCTGGACCAGAGAATGCGAGGTAATCCTGGGACGAGTGCAGGCCTCAGAGCCACGGATCCGGCTGACAGCCCGGATGAACATACTCGGTCGAATGGTTGTAGCCGAATGGGCGAAGGACAATGCTGTGCGCCGGATCGGACGGGCGGATATCAGGCAGTGGCGCTCACGGTTGAGGGATGCGGCAGGAAAGGGACGGATTGCCGACATCCAGCCTCTCATGGATACACTGGGCCGGATCGAGACACTCGTCATCCGGCGGCTGGTATCGCGTAGCCTCCATTATTCTGTTCCGTTCTGATAAGCGGTATAATCTGTACGAGG